>JAJDAH010000402.1 GCA_029261965.1 Polyangiaceae bacterium | reverse complement strand
GCGCACTGGCGGTTTCGAACTCGACCCGTTCGATGATGCGGATCTGGCCCTTCTCGACCCGCGCCGCGGGACATCCGTGCTTCTTTGGATCCTTGTTGGGTTTGCCCTTCACCTTCGGGCAAGCATCGTCGTCGTCGAGGATCCCGTCGCCATCGGTGTCCTTGGGGGGCGGGCAGCCGTTGGTTTCTGCATCGTCGGTTTTCACGCCAGGCTCGTCCGGACAGGCGTCGTCGCGGTCCAGGATGCCGTCGTTGTCACGATCCGGCGGCGGACAACCATTGGTCGCCGGGTCGTCGGTCCTCTCGCCGCGCACGTCGGGACAAGCGTCCACCGGGTCCATGACACCGTCCGCGTCGCGGTCACCGGGCGGCGGACAGCCGTGAGTCTCGGGGTCGTCGGTTTCGACGCCAGGTTTGTCCGGGCACGCGTCGTCGTCGTCGAGGATCCCGTCGTCGTCGCGGTCGCTCGGTTCTGTGGCCGGCGGGGGCTTCTCCTTCTTCTCCACGTCCGGATGCCATTCCACGGACAGGAGCCCGCGGACTCGCGGTGCACCCAGCCCGCGGGTCAGCCCTGGGCCGATCCCCGCTCCGACCTTCCAGTCTTTCAACAGCCGGTAGTGGCCTCCGAAGATGAGCTCGACGGGCGTCGTCCGGCGATCGAAGGCGGGGTCTCCACCCTCCACGACCGTCGACCCGAACAGCTCAGGGCCGACCACGAGCTTCCTGTCGAGGAGGCGTAGGCCCGCGGCGATCGAGAAAACGACTTCGTGTCCGGTGGGCACCCCGGCAATGAGATCGCCTTGGGGCCGAACCATGAACCCGCCCTTGGCCGCGTAGGTGAACGCCGAGATGTCTCCCGCTACGAGAAGTCGAGGCGCGACTCGCACCGACTCGTCACCGCTGAACGCCGCACGATCTCCGGTGGGCAGGTAGACTTGAAACCCGCCAGCGAACTGAATGGGCCCACCGTATTCCCCGAGGATGCGCACGTCGGCGCCGAGTCGGGCGTCGCCGACGGTGGCACTGTCGGAGGTATTGAAGGTCGCGCCGCCGATGGCGCCGACTTCACCCGACTGAAAGACTCGCAGAGGAAGGTTCGCGCCGAGGCGGAGGCGATCCCAGAAAACGAAGCTCGCGCCCAGATGCACGAACAGCTGATGTTCGATGAGTGCGGCCACCTCGTCGCCGTTTTCGTCGGAAATGACGAGCGGCTTGTGGCCCCAGTCGCCCACGATTCCGACTGCCGGGCGTACGTGGCCGCGCAAGTCGAGCGATTCGCCCACGAACCAGTCGCTCCCCCGCTCGGACGGATCGAAGCGATCTACCGAGAATCCCGCCGTTTGAGCCGCGAGCGTCCGGGAAAGGAGCAGGATGAGTAAAGGGAGGAGCGCTCGAAGCAATCTGGGTGCTGAAGACATCTCGTCTCAGTGTGAGCTTAACATTGTCCCGGCTTCAAGCGTTTGATGCTGTCGTGAGTTGACGACAGCGAGCCTCGAGAATGATTACGCGCGTAGGACAACGCCCCACAAGGTTCGGAAAGGCGCCGAACGGGAAACGGTCTCACGAGGGCCCCCCCCGGTCACCGCGCCTACGAGCGCACGCTGTCGAACACTTTCGCGTCCGTACTTTGCGTTTGCACGGAGTGAAAGCGCCTCCAAAGTGGCCGATTTCCTTGGCCGCTTGACCCGCTCGGCCGAGCGAGTTGTGCTCAGTTTGGGGAAAAACTCGTGCCGCCTCGCGTTCGCGCCAACCAGTTGAAGATGGCCATTGGTGGCGTGAAAGGGCTGCCGGCGGATCGACGTGACCGCTTTTACGAGCTTCTAGGCGACGATACTCGTCGTGAGATCCGCGACGCCGGACTGCTCGCGTGGATCGACGCTTCTTACCAGACGCGCGTGGCCAGAGTGGTGCACGACGTGCTCGGCGAAGAAGGGGCCCGCCTGTTCTGGCGCGACCACCTGCTGGACGCGTTCGACCGACCTCTGATGCGGCCGCTAAGAACCGGGGCGATCACACTGTGGGGTGCGACTCCTGCAGCCCTGATGCGTCGAGCGCCGCAAGCGTGGAAGCTGATCACACGGGACTGCGGCAGTCCTCGGTTCGACAGCGAGACATCGTCGCGGGGAACCGTATTGTTCACCGAACTGCCGGAGCCCTATCGTCGCGAACCCAGCGTGCTCGGCATGTGGTCCGGAATGCTTCGAGCCTGCGTCGAGTCGATGCAAGCGACAGGCACGATCGAAGAGAAGAACGAGCTTGCCGATGGACGGGCGGCGTTCGTCGTCGATTGGCGCTGACTACCGGGTCCACTCACGCTCGCGCGAATCGCTCGACGCCGTCGGCTTGCTCGCCGTCCGGATTCCCGTCCACCCATCGCTCGGGCCGAGCGCTCAGCTGGTCGCGTCGCGCATCGTGTTCATCAGGAACGAAACGACCGCGAGAACGAGGAAGCCGAAGAAGAGAATTCGAGCGATCCCCTCCGCGCTCGACGCGATTCCACCGAACCCGAATATTGCCGCGATCAGCGCGACCACCAAGAACGCCAGTGCCCATCTCAACATCAGTGCCTCCAGAAACAACTCACCGGAACGTCCGAGAGTCGTGCGGCGTAGAGCAAGCGTCGTGCCGACGGCTGAAACCGGAACGCGCCGGCGTCCACCGGGGATCCCGCGACACGTCGAGCAACGAGGCAAATTGCTACGGCCGTGGCGAAAATGGCGCGCACGGCTTTCTTCTAAACGAGGCGGAGCGGGGCTACGCACAGGCACGCACGTTGCAGCCGCCAACCTGTCATGAAGGAAAGACAGACGACTTCCACCAGCCCAATCACTCTCGCCATGGCGTCGATGCTCTTTGCTGTTGCCATCGTCGCCTGTGATCGACCGGCCGCAAAAACTTCGAACGACTGCCGCAACAACTTCGGCGAGGACGTGAAGATGGCGGGCCGCACCGCCGGCCAGGCCGCCGAGACGGGCGCAGTGGCGGCATGGGAAGGCACGAAAACCGCGGGTAGGTCCGTGGGTGGACTGGTTCGGGGCGGCAAGGACGAAGCCAAGCGTGAGTGGGACGAAGGGGGTGAGCAGACCGAAGCCCGAACCGCCGAGCAGTCTTCCGACGTCAGTCGTGAAGCGAACGTTCCGCGCTGCCCAGAAGACTAGGCCTCAGGTGTCGCCGACATTCTCGCCACGCGTGCCATTTTGCCACGGTTCAAATCGCGGCGGTTCGCGCGCTCGTTGTCATTGCCGACGACAGTCCCTGCGGCACGCGTCGTGCACTTCAGCCAGAAGAGTCTGACTGAAAGCTCTGACTAGCGGAGACAGGAAGGAAAAAACGAGATGGAGCGAGATAGATTCGAGGAATCTCTGAAAGAGCTGGGGGTCGACCCCAAGAACGCCGAGGTCTTGGCCCTATTGCCCCTGATTTACGTTGGTTGGGCAGACGGCAAGATGGAGGGAATCGAGCGTTCTCGGATCCTCGAAATCGCGAAGAGCGAGCTCCAGCTCGGCGACGCGGCACGTGAGCAACTCGAGCAATGGTTGTTCGCGCCGCCGACGCCAGCCTACTTTCGTGCGGGGCTGACCCAGCTTCGACTCCTCGCACGGGCTCCGGACCAGCCAGTCGTCGGCGTCCCGGATCTACAGCGATTTGTGATCTACGCCGAGTCCGTGGCTCGGGCGACACCAACGAACTCCGACAGCCCGTGGTCGGTGAAGCCGGTCGAGGCGCAGGCCATCCAACAGATAGCCGCCGCGCTCGGCGTCGACTTCGGCCAGTCATGGGCGCGTATGTTGACCGAGCTCGGAGAAACGCCGAAACGGCCGACCTCGCCCCCGTTGTCGGAGCCACCGCAAGTGAAACAAGTACAGAAGGCACCTGCCTGAGCGACGAAGTCATCGGTTCCACGAGCCCGAGCTCAGATGCGTCGTGACCCGTCTATACTCCGTCGATGTCCTCCCGCGATCGCGCTCTCGAATACCATCGCTCGGGTCGACCTGGAAAAATCGAGGTCGTCGCGACGAAATCGGTATCGACCCAGGCGGACCTTTCGCTCGCCTATTCGCCGGGGGTAGCCGAGCCGTGCCGCGAGATCCAAAGGGATCCGGAACTCGTTGACGTCTACACCGCCCGCCGGAATCTCGTTGCGGTGGTGACCAACGGCACCGCCGTGCTCGGGCTGGGCGACATCGGCCCGCGCGCGGCGAAGCCCGTCATGGAAGGTAAGGGGGTGCTCTTCAAACGGTTCGCCGACATCGATGTGTTCGATCTCGAAATCGACGAGAAGGATCCCGAGCGCTTCGTCGACATCGTGGCGTCTCTCGAGCCGACGTTCGGTGGGATCAATCTCGAGGACGTGCGTGCGCCCGATTGCTTCTTCATCGAGAAGAGTCTTCGGGAACGCATGAACATTCCGGTTTTTCACGACGATCAGCATGGCACGGCGATCATCTCGACGGCCGCGCTATTGAATGCCGCGGACATCCAGGGCAAGACTCTCGACTCGCTGAAGATCGTCTGCATCGGCGCCGGGGCCGCCGCAGTCAGCTGCATGAGCCTCTGGGTCAAGGTCGGCGCGCGTCCCGACCAGATGTCGCTCTACGACAAGGATGGCGCGCTCACCGCGGACCGGGACGGGCTTGACGAGTTTCGGGCGGCTTTTGCGCGTCCGCCCGGCAGTATTCCGCCCAACTTCGCCGAAGCGCTCGACGGGGCGGACGTGCTGGTTGGACTGTCGGCGGGCGGAATCGTCAGCGGGGACATGATTCGTGGCATGGCGGAGCGTCCCATCATCTTCGCGCTCGCCAACCCCGATCCCGAGATTTCCTACGAGGAGGCGTGCCGTGCGCGTCCCGACGCCATCGTAGCAACCGGACGAAGCGACCATCCGAACCAGGTAAACAACGTGCTCGGGTTCCCGTACATCTTTCGTGGGGCTCTCGACGTGCGAGCACGCGGTGTCGACGACTCGATGAAGCTCGCGGCGGCCCGCGCGATCGCGGATCTCGCCCGGGAAGAGGTCCCCGACGAAGTGTTGAGGGTGTACGGGCTCGACCGGTTGGCCTTCGGCCCCAAGTACATCATCCCGAAACCGTTCGACAGTCGAGTGCTCTACGAAGTTGCCCCCGCGGTGGCCCGGGCGGCCATCGATGCGGGATTGGCCCGCGAGACGATCGACATTCCGCAGTATCGCGAACGTCTCTATCGCCAGATCAGCCCTACGCGTCGTGTGCTGCACGCGATCGCGGAGGAGGCACGAGCAGGTCAACGGCGCATCGTCTTTCCCGAGGCCAACGAGGACAACATTCTGCGCGCCGCAGCCCGTTGCGAAGAGGAGGGCATAGCCAAGCCGATCTTGGTCGGGGATTCCGATGCCATCGCCGCACGCGCCCGAGAGATCGGCGTGTCTCTCAGCACGATCGACGTGGTCGACCCACGGCGTTCAGGCAAGCTTCCGGCGTTCGTCGAGGCCTTGTGGGTCCACCGCCGACGAAAGGGCATGACGCGGCGTGACGCTGAACAGATGCTCGACGCCAGCACCACGGCGTTCGGTCTCATGATGGTGGACCAGGGAGACGCCGACGGCTTGGTTGCCGGCTACGCGCAGGACTACCCCGCGACCATCCGTCCGACGCTGCAGATCATCGGCGTTCGTCCAAACGTTCGTCGAGCCGCGGGCATGTACATGATTGTGACCCGACGAAGCGTACGGTTCCTCGCGGATACGACAATCAACATCGATCCCGACGCGGAGGCACTCGCCGAGATTGCCGTTTTGGCGTCCGATGCCGTGCGAGAGCTCGGCATCGAGCCCCAGGTGGCGATGTTGAGCTTCTCGAACTTCGGAGACGCTCCTCATCCTCGATCGATCAAGGTTCGCGAAGCCGTTCGTCTCGTGAAGGAGCGGCAGCCCGATCTGGCGATAGACGGCGAGATGCAGGCAAACGTGGCGGTCGACGAAGATGACAGGAGCCCGTACCCGTTCTGTGAGCTGCGTGGTCCGGCCAATGTGCTGATCTTCCCGAACCTCGACGCGGGCAATGCGTCGTACAAGCTGCTGGCTGCCAGCGAAGGTGCCCAGGCGATAGGGCCCATCGTGCTGGGCGTGCGGAAGCCGGTGAATGTTCTCCAGCAAGGCGCTTCTGTCGAAGCCATCGTGCACGTGACTTCGATCACCGCGGCCAGCGCGGCCCGTCGCGGCCGAGCAGGCTGACGCGGGTTCCTCCCCACGTTCGCGCAGCGTCGGCAACCTGCTGGTTCTCGGCTCGATCGCGGCCGCCCCCCGATGTCGGGGGATGTGGGGACCCCAATCCAGAACGTAGACTCTATTCAATCCGAGAGGGGCCAACGCTATGCGACGAGTTTTCATTGTGGGTTTTGCAGTTCTTTCCCTGGCAGCCTGTTCCGACTCTGGCAGCGACGACGGCACTTCCGACGGTGCGGCCGGCAGCTCGACGGGCGGCGCCTCCACTGGTGGTGCCGGGGGTGGCGTGGGCGCTGCTGGCGGTAGTGGCGGCAGCAGTGGAAGTGGTGGGGGCGCCACTGGTGGGAGCGGCGGGACCAGCGGGGGCGGCGGGACGAGTGGAAGCCCCGGCGCTGGCGGTGTCGCCGGGTCCCCAGCTGGCGGAACAGGCGGACAGGCAGGGGCCGGCGCGGGAGGGCAAGCCGGTAGCGCTGGTCAATCGGGCGGCGGGGCGGCCGGCAGTGCCGGTGCGGGTGGCAATCCCGGTGGGCCGTTCCCGTGCACGTTCCCGTTCAACCTCGAGCCATCGCGGCTCATCTACGCGTGTGACATCGACGACGCTGTCGCCTGTCGGTTCTATCACCCGCAGCTCGTCACGGACCCGCTGTGTGGTGACAACGACAGCTGGAACATCCGATTCTTTCGAGCGTCGATGAGCCCGACTGGCCACAGCTTGCGCGTTCCGACGGGATGGACCGTCATTTCGGGATCTCACGGCCAGATCGATTTCACTACGCGTAACCTCCAACAACTGATCGAGGATACGGCCATCACCGCGCGAATCGACGACGGTGCGGGCACTCAGTACGACGTCGTCTTTCAGTTCAACAGCGCGACGTCCTCCATCACGGTGACCTCGATTACCGTGGTGTGACGCGCCGATCGGGAACGCGCCTGGAGTCTCCCCGCGACAAGCGTCGCTTGGAAAAGGGATAGTGCCCCTGACGCGGCTAGCCGCGGGAACTTGGGAGGGCTCCGGAGCCTTGGCGTCAGGGGCCCTTCATTCGTAGGCCCACTTGGCGCCCGTGTACACAGGGGTTTACCCGACCCCGAGGCCAGCGCCTTCGAGCCGAGGCCCAGGCCGTTGCTCGAAGTGCTCAAAGTTGCTCGAAGGCCAGAAAAATCCCCACTAACTACTAAAACCTCGGTACGAGACCTGAACTGATGTCGCCCGGTTTTTCGTTGTCTCTTTCGGGCTTCGGCAGGCGGCGTCGTGAGGTTTTTCCTTACGGACCACCGTTGACCAGGCGACGCTTGCGGTCTCGCATCGCGATCGGCACGCGGTCTCGCATCGCGTTCGGCCCACGGTCGGTGCATGGTTCGGGGCAGAGGAGGTCCTGCCGGATGTCGAGTGACGGTGATCCGCACATGCGCTGCACGCGCGTCGGTGACGTCGTAGTCGTGGGTCACATCCGCGGCGAAGCGGAGCCCGATACTTTCAACGCAGTGATCCAACGCCTGCTCGAGCCGCAGGTCCAGAAACTCATCATCGTCGCCTACCGCGGTGCGACGGTGAACGCCGCCCAGCGGGCGGAGTTCATCAAGATCGCTCGAAACAAGCTTCGCAAAGTCGCGGTGGTCGTCGATAGCCCGATTGGCCGAGGTGCGGCCATCGCCCTCGGTTGGTTCTTCGAGCCACTGGCAACCTTTGCTCCGGACTCGATGGACGACGCCATCGAGCATCTCGCGCTCAACGGAGAGGAGCAGCGAGCCTTGAAATCCGAACTCGGCCGGATCATGGCAGAGCTCGGCATGACCTGACCTCCAGCGACGTGAAAGACCTGAGTCGCCCTGCGACTCCAGCGGGCCTTCTGACGGGCCGCGACGCTCTAAGTGGGCCATGAAGGACTTGAACCTTCAGCCAACGGATTAAGAATCCTTCGCGCAGAATCGCGCAAGTGCTCGTGACTACGCTTCTTTCTTAGCCCACTAATGGACTGCGGGTGGGACAGGAGTGGACACAGGTGGACAGGAGTGGACACGGATCGTCCCACCATGTTCCCCGCCCAACCGGCTTGAACGACGGTCTCCGATCGGGGTCGGCTGCAGTGCGCTGCCGAGTACGAGAGCCGTCAGCCGCAGCTCCGACGTTTCTTGCATGCCAGGCACCAGCGGGCGGCGCCCATCGTGAGCTTCTTCGTGTAGCGGGAGACACTCACAGAGGGTCAGCATGGCGCCCCGTAGTCACTGTTGGCACGATCCCCAGGGAGCCTGAGCAACTGACCAACCGTCGTCGATGGTCACGCAATCGCAATCCGGAGCAGGACTGGAGCGCAGGCACACGCGCTCGCAGGTGCCCATGCGGCACGTGAGCGTCAGAGAGCACTGCACGTCGTGATCGCAAGACTCACCGACACCTCGGTCACTCGAC
>JAJDAH010000401.1 GCA_029261965.1 Polyangiaceae bacterium | reverse complement strand
GCGCTCGCCGGCGACGGGCCGACGCTCATCGAGGCGTTGACCTACCGAATGAGCGGCCACTCGACGAGCGACGACCCCAACCGATATCGAGAAACGGACGCGCTCGAGCCCTGGGCGGAGCGGGATCCGATCGAGCGCATGCGGCATCACCTCGAGCACAACGGCGACTGGGACGAGGAGCAAGAGAATGCCCATCGCGCCGACGTCGAGCGCCGCTTCAAAGAAGCCGTCGACGTCGCGGAAAAAGCCCCGGCGCCCTCTTTGTCCTCGATGTTCGAGGACGTCTACGCGACTCCCACCTGGAACTTGGTCGAGCAGCGTGCCGAAGTCGAAACGGGACCACGACCACCCAAACAGCACTGAGGCGCGTCAGCGCAATTGCGGAGCACCGAAATGGCTCAAATGAACATGGTCCAGGCGATCAACGACGCTCTCCGGCTCGAGATGCGTCGGGACGAACGAGTGGTGGTGCTCGGGGAGGACGTCGGAAAAGTCGGCGGCGTCTTTCGGGTCACCGCGGGCTTGTTCGACGAGTTCGGCGACGACCGCGTGATCGACACGCCGCTCAGCGAGGGTGGAATCATCGGAACGGCCATCGGCATGGCGCTCTACGGCCTTTTGCCGGTTCCAGAGATCCAGTTCTCGGATTTCATCTTTCCCGCCTACGACCAAATCGTCAGCGAGTTGGCGAAGTTCCGCTACCGCTCGGGCGGGGAGTACACGACCAACATGGTCATCCGAACTCCCGTGGGCGGTGGGATTCGAGGGGGCCACTATCATTCGCAGCATCCCGAAGCGCACTTCATCCACGTGGCGGGTCTCAAGGTCGTGTGTCCGTCGAACCCGTATGACGCCAAGGGGCTTCTGCTCGCGTCCTTGCGTGACCCCGATCCCGTGCTTTTCTTCGAGCCGAAGCGCGTCTACCGCGCCGCCAAGGGTGACGTGCCCGAGGGGGACTACACCGTTCCGCTCGGCACGGCGACCGTGGCTCGCGAGGGTAACGACGTCACGGTCGTGGCCTACGGGGCCATGCTCTACGAGGCGCTGGACGCGGCACAGAAAGCGGCGGACCAGGGCGTCGACTGCGAGGTCATCGATCTGCGCACTCTGTGGCCCGTCGACATCGATACGATTCTCGAGAGCGTCAAAAAGACCGGGCGTTTTGTCGTCGTGCACGAGGCCCCCAGGACCGGCGGTTTCGGTGGAGAGCTGGTGACTCTGGTCGCAGAAAAGGCCTTTTTCCACCTCGAGGCACCGCCGCGCCGGGTGACCGGCTTCGACACGCCGTTTCCGTACTCCCTCGAGATGGAGTATCTGCCGCTATCTCATCGCATCCTGCCCGCGGTCATCGAAACGGCTTCGGCCTGACCGCGGAGCTTCAACGAGGGAACCGCCAATCTCAGGGAACCGCCAATCTCAGGGAACCGCAACCTCAGAGACCGGCAAACCCTCTAAGACCCAAAGAAGCGAACAATGGCCCAATACGAGTTCAAGCTGCCGGACATCGGTGAAGGGGTCACCGAGGGGGAGATCGTCAACTGGCTGGTCAAGGTCGGCGACACCGTCGCCGAGGACCAGGAGATGGTGGAGGTGATGACCGACAAGGCGACGGTCACCATCGGCGCGCCGAAGGCGGGCACGGTGACGGAGCTCAAGGGCGAGGTCGGCGACGTGATTCCCGTCGGAGATGCGCTCATCGTCTTCGAGCTGGCAGGTGGTGCCAGCGCCGATGCGCCGGGTCCTTCGGAAGACTCGAGCGATGGTCCAGCAGCCACCGCCGTCGGGGACATCAAGGAGACACTGCCTGGCATGGGCCCGGGCTCACGCCCCGCGTCGCCGCCACCGGCTCCGAAATCGGGCTCGTTTTTTACCGACAAACCGCTCGCAGCCCCAGCGACGCGCAAGCGCGCCCGCGAGCTCGATGTCGACCTGCGATACGTGCCCCCGTCGGGGAAGGGCGGACGTGTGACTCGCGAGGACGTCGAGAAGTTCGCGCATGGCGATGCCCGGGGCCCGAAGTCGCCGCCGTCGCCCGCCGAGGCGAGCATCAGCGCCAACGACGCGGTGACGATTCGCCCCGCCGGGGGGCCGGCACCCGCTGCACCGCCGATCGCCGCCCTCGAGCCCCGTGCGGGCGACGAGCGGGTGGCCATTCGTGGTCTTCGAAAGCGGATCTACGACAACATGGCGCGGTCGAAGCACACCGCCGCCCATTTCACGTTCGTGGACGAGTGCGACTCGACGTCGCTCCGTCAGTTCCGCGCGCGCGCGAAGAAACATGCCGAAGCGCAAGGGACGAAGCTCACGTACCTGCCGTTCATCGTCAAGGCGGTCGTGGCAGCGTTGAAAAAGCACCCAGCGCTCAACTGCACCGTCGACGACGTCGCCGGAGAAATGGTGCTCTCCGGCGGGTACGACATCGGCATCGCCGCCGCGACCGAGTCCGGGTTGACCGTGCCGGTGCTCCGGAACGCCGATCGCTTGACGATTCTCGAGATGGCGCGTGAGCTCGAGCGACTCGGCGAGAGCGCGCGCTCGGGCAAGCTCCGGCGTGAGGACCTGGGCGGCTCGAGCTTCACCATCACGTCGCTCGGCAAGCAAGGCGGTCTCTTCGCCACCCCCATCGTCAACTATCCCGAGGTCGCCATCCTCGGCGTTCACGAGATGAAGCGAAAGCCAGTCGTTCGGGGCGACAAGATCGAAATTGGGCACGTCATGCTCTTGAGCCTCTCCTTCGACCACCGAATCATCGACGGCCACATCGGAGCCGCTTTCGCGGCGGACATCATCGCGTACCTCGAGGAGCCCGAGAGCTTGATGCTCGAAATGGGCTGATCCGCCAGGGACCCAACGAAACGATCGAACACATACTGATGGGTATGTGGTTCAAATATTGGGGCATTCGGGCCCAAATACCTTTGCCTCCTCGCGTGTCCCCACCAATATTCGGGTCATGACGTCGCGGATCTCGTGGAACCGTTGTAGATTTGGGTCTGGAGAAGTCCATATGAGACGCGTGCTTTCGGCGGCCATCACCGCCGCGATGTTGAGCCTGTCCACCGCCGCCGTGGCGCAGGCCCCAAGTGCCGAGGACATCAAAGCCGCGGGGGCGGAGTTCGACCTCGGTCGGCGCGCATATAAGTCCAAGGAGTACGGCGAAGCTGCAGAACACTTCACCGCTGCGGACGGGCACGCCCCGAGCGCGGCCGCTTTGGAACTGGCCATCCGTTCCCGTGACCGGCAGGGCAAGCTCGACCGCGCAGCAACGCTGGCCGCGCTCGCGTTGGCCCGTCATCCGGACAAAGCCGACCTGCAGAAGATGTCGGAGAAGATCATCAAGAAGGCGACCGAAGAGCTTCACCGTCTGACGGTTCGTTGCGACGTCAAGTGCGACGTCGTCGTGAACACGCGGCTGATTCACGGTGGTCCTCGCGCTGAGCGCGACGTGTTTCTCGCGCCCGGCGACTACAAGGTGCGAGCGGGCTGGACGCTCGATCGAACGGAGACCAAGCAGGCCACCGCCGAAGTGGGAGGCAGCTCCGAGCTGACGTTCACGCAGCCGCCAGAGCCGCTCAAAGAAGAAGACGAGGACGAAGACGAGGACGAGGACGAACCGCGTGCAGCCGCGCCGCCGGCGACGCCAGTGGACACCGGACCGACAGAGCCACCGAGCGGGTGGCACCCAGCGGTTTTCTGGGTGGGGCTCGTCGCCACCGCAGGTATCGGGGGCGCCACGATTTGGAGCGGGGTCGACACGAAGAACAATCCCGGCAAGGCACGTGTTCGAGCCGAGTGCATCGACGACCAAGGGCGCCCGGTGTTCACGCCTCCGACCGATTGTCCGGCTTACCGAGACGGCAAGGACGCGGAGGCGCGCACCAACATTCTCATCGGAGCTACCGCCGGCGTTGGTGCGCTGACGGTACTCGTCGGGGCCTTCTTGACCAACTGGCAGGGCGATGGGGACAAGGCGGCCAAGGCTGCTCGCCCGAAGACCGCAAAGCGCGGAGTCGAACCGTGGATCGGAGTGGGCAACGGGGCGCTCGTGGGTGCGACGGGGAGGTTCTAGTGGTGCTGAATGCGCGCGAGGGGAGGGACTGAGTCGGCGTGGTAGCCGCAAAACTCATCGAGTTCGGCGCCGAGGGGCGCCAGCGGATCGATCGCTACGAGCTGGTCGCCGAAATTGCCACTGGCGGCATGGCCACGGTCTTTCTCGCGCGCTTGAGCGGGATGGGCGGGTTCCAGCGATTCGTCGCCATCAAACGGCTGCATCCCCACCTGGCGAAAGAAAACGAATTCGTCGAGATGTTCCTCGACGAGGCACGCCTCGCCGCGGGCATTCACCACCCGAACGTAGTGCCGATCCTCGAAGTCGGGGCGAGCGAGCACGGCTACTACCTGATCATGGAGTACATCGAGGGGGACACCCTCGCTCGATTGCTCGCCCGCGCTGCGACCAGCAGCCAGAAGTTGCCGGTCAAGATCGGCGCGCGCATCGCCGTCGACATGCTGCACGGGCTGCACGCGGCCCACGAGCTTCGTGACGAAAACGACGAGCCGACCGAACTCGTGCATCGTGACGTCTCGCCGCAGAACATCTTGGTCGGCGTCGACGGCAGCTCGAGGATCACCGACTTTGGTGTGGCGCGCGCCGCGAGCCGACTATCAGCGACTCGTGTGGGTCAGCTCAAAGGCAAGTTGGCCTACATGGCACCCGAGCAGGCGGCCGGCGAAGACAACGTCGACCGGCGCGCTGACATTTTCTCCGCTGGCATCGTCATCTGGGAAGTGCTCGCAGCTCGCCGGTTGTTCAAAGCCGAGACGGAGGCGGCGACGCTCTCGCGGGTGATGAACGAGAAGATCATTCCGCCTTCGGAGATGGCGGACGACGTCGATGCAGAAATCAGCCGCGTGTGCATGAAGGCGCTGCACCGCGAGCCCGAGGAGCGCTACGCGACTTGTGAAGAGTTCGCCCAGGAGCTCGAAGCGGCTGCCGTTGCCGCCGAGGCGTTCGCGCCGGGGCGTGAGGTCGCCAAATACGTCACGGACGTCATTGGGAACGAGATCGGACAGCAACGCGAGGCGGTTCGCGCGTGGCTCGCCCGAAGCGAGCCGAGCCAGGCACTCGCGAACCCGGGTGTTCCCGATGGGCGCATCTCTCAGCCCTCGCCCAATGTCTCGAGTGTGTCTGCTGGGGCGATGAGCGTCCCGGGTCCCGAGCTGTCCATCGCGTCGGCGCCGGCGCCCAGCGTGCACAGCAGGGCGCGAGGCCCTCTCATCGCCGTCGCGTTGCTGCTCTTCGCCGCGCTGAGCCTTGGCGTCGTCTTGCTCTTCATCGGGTGGGGCAGCGATCCGGTGCCGCCGCCGGAAGGTCCGCGCGTGGCGACCGAGCCCGATCCGGTGGTCGAGGAGCCGGAAGAGCCCGTCCAGGAAGTCAAGGACGGCGACGATGCCGGTGCGCTCTCGCCCGAGGATCTCGAGCGAGAGGAACGCAAGAAGCCCGAGCCACGGATCCGTCGCACCGGTCGCAATGCGCCGCGCCCGACGCCCCGAGTGGAGCCAGCCCCGCCTGCCGTCGCGCCTCCGGCGCCAAAACCAGCTCCGAAGGGCGACGAGCCCGATCTTTCGAACCCGTACCGTTGAGAGGTTGCCAGCGCGGCTCCGCGCCGCCCGCTCTTGACAGGTCGGCAGTCGTTGCCAGCTTAATCTCCATGGACAAAGCGGGCGTAGCCGGTGTCTTGTCGTTCGTCGTTCCCGGCGTCGGGCAGATCTACAACGGCAAGTTCCTTCGAGGGATTTTCTGGCTGGTCATCACGCCCGGATTTTGGATCGGCTCGGGCGGGACACTCGGCTGGCTCTGCCACATCGTGGCGGCGTACACCGCGTACTCTTGGGCCAAGGACGAGGGCCCCCGGCTCTTGGCGCGATAGCTCCCGGTGCCCGAAAGCGCTCGGGACGCTGGGCGAGAACGGCAGAAAAGCCGCCAACTTGCGGGTGTCCACATCGACCGCGCGGGGACCCGTCGTTGACAGTGTCCAAGGTCGCTGCTAGTTGTGCGCCCGCCTCTGATGACGTGACACGTGTAGTTTCGCGACGTTAGAGGCTTTTTCGGACCCCACACTGGAGGGTCAGGTGGCCGTCAAACGGTTTGTCGTCTTTACCGGAAACGCCAATCCGGAGTTGGCCCAGGAGATCGCGAAGGTGCTCGCGACTCCGCTGGGAGAGGCACGCGTGTCGCGCTTCAGCGACGGCGAGACGTTCTGCGAGATCAAAGAGAACGTGCGCGGCATGGACACCTACGTCGTGCAGGCTACCGCGTCGCCCGTCAACGACACGTTGATGGAGCTCTTGATCATGTGCGACGCGCTGAGGCGCGCGTCGGTCGAGTCGATTACCGCCGTCATGCCGTACTATGGCTACGCACGGCAGGATCGAAAGGTCGCTCCGCGTACCCCGATTACCTCGAAGCTCGTGGCGGACTTGCTGGTGGCCGCCGGCGTCGACCGAGTCGTGTGCTGCGATCTGCACGCCGGACAGATTCAGGGGTTTTTCAACATTCCCTTCGACCACCTCTACGCTTTGCCGGTCTTTCTCGACGATTGGCTCAAGCACAAGTTCGATCAGGAGGCGGTTTTCGTCTCCCCGGACGCAGGAGGCGTCGAGCGTGCTCGCGCCTACTCGAAGCGCCTCGGCGCGTCGTTGGCGATCATCGACAAACGCCGTGAGCGCGCGAACGTGAGCGAGGTGATGCACGTCATCGGCGACGTGAAGGGCCGCGACTGTATCATCGTGGACGACATCATCGATACGGCCGGCACGCTCTGCAATGCTGCCCGCGCACTGACGGAGTACGGGGCGAAATCCGTGCACGCCTGCGCGACCCACGGCGTGCTTTCGGGGCCGGCAGTTCAGCGCATCGAAGAAGCTCCGCTCGAAACGGTAATCATCACCAATTCGATTGCGCCGAGCCCAGCGGTGCAGGCCTGCAGCAAAATTCAGACGGTGAGCATCGCCCGACTCTTGGGTGAAGCGATTCGTCGCATCCACAACAGTGACTCGGTGAGTTCGCTGTTCGTGTAGCTCTTTTTTTCGTAGGAGAAGCTCGAAATGAACGTGGAAAAGATAGCCGTCAAAAGCCGCACCGAGAACGGCAAGGGTCCCGCCCGTCGCCTGAGAAAAGCCGGCAACATCCCCGCGGTGGCTTACGGCAAGTCCCTCCCGTCGACGCCACTCACGCTGTCCCCGAAGGACCTGATCGCGGCGCTCAGCGGTGAACACGGCCGAAACACCGTGCTCGAGCTCGATGTCGACGGAAAGGACAAGCTCAAGGTGTTGCTGGTCGAGTTTCAGACTCACCCGGTCACCCGCAACATGCTCCACGCCGATTTCGTGCAAATCAAGGACGACGAGGACGTCGACGTGGAGATCCCGCTCGAGCTCGTCGGCAAACCGGTCGGAGTCATTGCCGGCGGCGTGCTGCACCAGGTGTTTCGCCGTCTCCCGGTTCGCTGTCGCCCGGCCAACATCCCGGTCAAGATTGTCCACGACGTCACCGAACTCGGACTCGACGAGCAGATCAAAGTCAGTGGCCTGGCGGTTCCTGAAGGGGTGACCGTGCGCCTGAAGTCCGAGCGCACCATCATCTCGGTCGCCGCCGGACGCGCCGGGAAGGACGACGAAGAGGCGAAGCCCGAAGAGGGTGCGGCCGAAGAGGCGAAGCCTGCCGAAGGAGCTGCCGCTCCGGAGGAGCCCAAGAAGTCGTGATTCTGCTCGTCGGCCTGGGAAATCCAGGCAGACGGTACGAAGATACGCGCCACAACGCTGGCTTCCTCGTTGTCGATCGGCTCGCCGAGCGGCTCGGGCCGGTCACGTGGAAGGAGAAGTTCCGCGGCGTTCACGCAAGTGCCGAGCTCGGCGGGAACAAACTCGTCTTGCTGAAACCGCAAACCTTCATGAACGAGTCGGGGCGCAGCGTTCAGCCCGCCATCGCGTTCTTCAAAGTGCCCCTTGCGCGCGTGCTGGTGGTGCACGACGAGCTCGACCTGCCCTTTGGGACCCTCCGGCTCAAGCACGGCGGGGGAGACGCGGGCCACAATGGGCTCCGCTCGATCCGCCAACACCTCGGCAGCGGGGAGTACACCAGGCTTCGGGTGGGGGTCGGCAAGCCGTCCGGGGACTTTCGGGGCGCTGATTTTGTGCTACAAGCCTTCGCCTCCGCGGACCGGGCAGACCTCGACGAGGTCCTCGACCGGGCGGTGGAGGCGGTGACACTCTTCGTCGAAAAGGACCTCTCGGAGGCGATGAACGTCACCAATCAGCGCGACAAGAAGAAGCGTTGACTCCTTGCTCCCAATTCCGGGGGCCTTTGTCCGAAAGGAGATTCCAGTGTCCCAACCACAAGCGGCTACGGCCGCATCCAAAAACCGAGGCCGGCAGTACGAAACTATCTACGTGCTGCGGCCCGACGCCGACGTCGAAACGGCAAAGAAGGTCAGCGACCGAGTTCAAGACGTCGTTGGCAAGGCCAAGGGTAAGCTGACCCTCGTCGAGTCCTGGGGACGGCGACGCCTCGCTTACCCGGTGCAGAAGCACACTCGCGGCGTGTACATTTACCTCAAGTACGCCGGCGGCGGCGACCTGGTGCGCGAGCTCGAGCGTCAGCTGAAGATGCTCGAGCCCGTGCTGAAGTTCCAAACCGTGAAGCTCGACGGCGACGTCGACACGAAGGAGCTCGAGGTCGACCCGGAGGACGTCAAGTTCGAGCCCGTCGCGCCGATGGACGAGAGCGACGTCGACGAGTCCTTCGAGCGTGCGCTCGGGCTGGAACAATCGTATTCGCCGAGGCCGTCGGCGGAGGACCGCACCGGCCCGGCCCAAGCCAAAGAAGGCGAAGCAGGCAGCAAAGCCGACGACGGCAAAGCCGACGCCGGCAAAGCGGCCGACGACGGGAAGGCGGCCGACGCTGCGAAGGCGGCCGACGTTGCCAAGGCGGCTGACGCGGAACCGAAGAAGGAAGCCGCTCCGGCGGAGGGCGCCGCAAAGCCTGAAGCGGCGGCTGGCGACAAGCCGGCTGAGGAAAAGGCCGAGGAGAAGGGCGAATGAGTCAATCATCCAACGGCGGATTCGAACGCCACAATTCTCACGGTGGTCCCCCGGACGCGGCGGCCGGCCTGTTCCGACGCACGCGCCGAAAGGGCTGCCCGTTCTGCACCGACAAGACGATGAGCATCGACTACAAGGACCCGCAGACGCTCCGTCACTTCATCACCGACCGAGGCAAGATCGTGCCGCGACGAATGTCCGGCGCATGTGCCAAACATCAGCGGGAGCTCACGCTCGCGATCAAGCGGTCTCGCAACATCGCGCTCTTGCCGTTTACCGTGAACGAGTAGGTCAGCCATGTCTTCGCCCATTCGCGTAGTTTTGCAGCAGGAAGTCGACCATCTCGGTGCCAGCGGCGACGTCGTTCGCGTGCGCCGCGGCTACGCCCGCAACTTCCTGATCCCCCGCGGTTTAGCGGTTCCGGCGACACCGGCAAGCATGGCGCGGGTCGACGAGCTGAAGCGTCTCGCCGCCGTTCGAGCGACCGAGTTGCTGGCTCGGGCCAAGGAGGCGGCGACGAAGCTCGAGGCCGTGAGCGTGAAGATTTCCCGCGTCGTCGGGGACGACAACAAGATGTTCGGCTCCGTCACTACCAAGGACATCGAAGAGGCCTACAAGGCCAAGTCGATCGAAGTCGAGCGACGAAAGCTCACGCTCAAGGAACCCATCAAGACGCTGGGCCTGCACGAAGTCAGCGTGAAGCTTCACGCCGACGTCACCGCCAGCCTCCGCGTCGAAGTCGTCAAGCAGAGCTGACACCGCCAGAGACACCGCGAGCAGGTCGGCGGTCGCGCTCGATCCCGTGTTCCCGGAGGGAACAGTGACCCCCCGGGAGTGTGCTCGGGCTTGACAAGCTCGCGCCGTTTTGAGACACACGGTGCCTCTCACCCCGGCAGGGAACCCCTGTCGGGGTGACGTGCATTTGGGCACCTGGGGAGAAGTCGTGGAGCTGGTCTTTAGAAGCTGCGAACGAAGCGGGCATGGTCGCCCGGGGCGTATTCTGGCTGTGGAAGACCTGGGGCGAGGGGGAGGACATTTCCTGTCCTACCTGTGTCGTAGGCTGGATGACGCCCTAGCGGGAGCCATCCGATGAGCATGCACGCCACCGAAAGAAACTGGCGAGGAGACGACAGCTCCTCGGAGCTTCGGCCTGTGGGGGGGCGCGTGCCCCCGCACGATCTCGCCGCCGAGGCGGCGGTGCTGAGCGCGATCCTGCTCTCGGTCGAGGCGTTCGATCGGGTGCACGAAACCCTCGCGGCGGAGCACTTCTATTCGGACGCGAACCGGCGCATTTACGAGAGCGTCTCGGTTCTTCACGAGGCTGGGCAGCCGGTGGACGTGGTGACTGTCCGCGGCTGGCTCAAGGATCGAGAGCGACTCGAGCAGGTGGGGGGCTCGGCCTATCTCGTGCAGCTGACTGATGCCGTGCCTTCGGTCGCGAACGTCGAGGCCTACGGACAGGCGATTCGTTCCAAGTGGCGGCTGCGCCAGCTCATTGCCACGTGCCAAAAGTGCGCGGCAGAAGGGTACGGCGATTGCGGGGAGGTGCAGTCGTTCATCGACAAGACGGAGCAGGCGATTTTCGATATCGCTCGGGTGCCCGAGGGCTCGGCGGTTCAGCCCGTCAAGAACGCCATCGTGACGGCGTTCGAAATTCTCGAAAGTGCGGCGAAGCGGGGCGGGGAGGTTTCGGGGATCCGCACGGGTTTCACCGAGCTCGATCGGCGCTGCGCCGGTCTGCACAGTGGCGACCTCTACATCGTGGCCGGACGGCCGGGCATGGGAAAAACCGCGTTTGTTCTCAACATGGCGGTCAACGTCGCGTCGCCCGAGCGCGAGGAGGCCGATCCCGATGACCCGTACGCGGCGCCTCCGGTGGAAAAACCCGGCCACGGCGTGGCCTTTTTCTCGCTCGAGATGCCGCGCGAGCAACTCGCTTCGCGGCTGCTCGCGAGCGAAGCCCGAGTCGACGTGGGGCGTATCAGAAACGGCAGCCTGCGAAGCGACGATTGGGGCAAGTTGACCGACGCCGCCAACCGTTTGAGTAGAACGCCGATTTGGCTGGACGACTCACCCGCGCTGACGATCATGGATCTACGCGCCAAGGTGCGGCGGCTGAAAGCCGAGATCGAGCGCAACGAAGCGGTGGCGCAGGGTCTGGGCCTGGTGGTCGTCGACTACCTTCAGCTCATGCAGGGCCGGCGCGACGCCGGTAGCCGCGAGCAAGAGATCAGCGAGCTCAGTCGAGGTCTCAAGCAGCTGGCCAAGGAGCTCAAGGTGCCCGTTCTCGCGCTCAGCCAGCTGAACCGGTCGGTGGAAACCCGCGGTACGAAGGACAAACGACCTCAGCTGAGCGATTTGCGCGAGTCCGGCGCCATCGAGCAGGACGCTGACACGATCATGTTCATCTATCGCGACGACTACTACAACGCGGACGGTCCGCGCGGCGAAGCCGAAGTCATCATCGCGAAGCAGCGCAACGGGCCCACCGGCAAGATCGACGTGCGCTTCACGAAAGAGTTCACTCGCTTCGACAACATGGCGAGGGAGGAATACGACTTTGACGAGCTCGACGACTACCAAGGCGCAGTCTGAGCGTCGAAGTCAGATAGCCAGCGCGCCCACCAGCTCCCACAAGAGCTCGTCGATTCCTTCGCGGGTAGCGGCGCTCACGAGCCTGAGCTCGATGCCTTCTTTGGCGAGCTCGTCGCGGGCCGATTCGTAGGCGTCTCGCACTTCCGGCAGATCCGCTTGGCTCATGGCGACGATCTCGGTGCGCAGCTTCATGTCCGGGTTGAAACGCTCGAGCTCGGCGCGCACGGCGCGATAGTCGCCGAGCGGGCTTCGGAGCGGATCGGGACTGGTCGTCACGAGGTGCAGGAGCACTCGCGTGCGTTCGAGGTGCCGCAAGAACCGATAGCCGAGTCCTGCGCCTTCGCTAGCCCCTTCGATGACCCCTGGGATGTCGGCGAGCACGAAGCTCTTGCCGAGCCCTCGGTTAGAGTCGCCGACGGACACGACCCCGAGATGCGGCACGAGGGTGGTGAAAGGGTAGTCCGCCACTTTCGGGTGAGCCCGACTGACGGCGCGTAGGAGGGTGCTTTTTCCAACGTTGGGAAAGCCGAGCAAGCCGACGTCCGCCATCACCCGAAGCTCGAGCCGGAGCTGCAGTTGCTCTCCGGGTTTTCCGGGCTCGCTTTTGCGGGGCGCGCGGTCCGTGGACGTCGCGAAGCGCTTGTTGCCGCGGCCACCGATGCCGCCGCGAGCGACTACGAGTCGTTGACCCTGCCGAACCAGCTCCCCGAGCGGGCTCTTGGTTTGCGCGTCGTGCACCAGCGTCCCCAGTGGGACCTTGAGCTCGCGATCGGCCCCCGCACGCCCGTGGCAATCTCGCCCTTCGCCGTGGCGCCCGCGCTCGGCGCGCACCGTGCGTTGATGTTTCAAGTCATAGAGCGTCGACAGCGCTGAATCGGCGACAAAAACGACGTCGCCGCCGCAGCCGCCGTCGCCGCCCCAGGGCCCCCCGAATGGGATGTACTTCTCGCGGCGAAACGCGACCGCGCCGTTTCCTCCGTCTCCGGCGATGACGAAGATTTCGCACTCGTCGACGAAATGCATGATTTTGGGCGAGTCTCAGGCGCCGCGCGACAGGTCGTCAGCCGCGACCGTTGGCCCCGGGCGGCTTGAGCGGCAGCGGCGCCCGGCGCGCCGGTGCGTCCCCTGCGCGGGCAGCGTCGAGCGCACCGAGGGCTGAAAGAACGGCCTCGAGCCCGTGCTCCATCGCCGCTTCGAGCTGAAACACCGAGGGCACTCGGACCAGCTTGAGGGCGGTGTTTTTGGGAAGATCCACTTCGCGGTCGATGAACGCTTCGAAAGAGCCGTAGCCCTTGGCTTCGTAGAGGCGTCGCTCCCGTATGTAGTCCAGCAGCATGCCGAGCTCGTAGAAGCCGGCGGCGAGCTTCTTCTGGAGCTGACGCGCCCTGGATAGGGCCTGGTGCAGCTCGGCGATTTCCGCCTTGATCTTGTCGGCGCCGGCGGGCACGCGCAGGGTGGCTCGGGCGCTGCCCGGCGGGGCAGGGGAGGAGTTGCGCTGACGGACCTCTTCGGCATGTTTCGCCGCGTGGCGGGCCGCCCACGGAGCGGCCCCTCGCAGACCGAGCTTCTTCGTGAACTCGTCGTCCTCGGGACCGCCTTTGGTCTCAGTGCGCTTTCCCGGCGCCTTTCTCCCCGAGGTTTTTTTCGCCTTGACTGGGCTCGTGCGCGCCGTGCGTTTGCTCGGGCGTTTCGTGCTCGCAGCCCTTCGGGTGGGCTTCACGCTTGATTTTGCTGTGTTTTTAGCCATTTAGGGGTGGTACCCCACGGGGGTGTCACCCAACGGTCTGGGCCCCCTGCGGCCACAGAAGCGTATGATCGCAATCGCTTCCTGTCCAAAAACCGCCCCCCAAAAAGACCGATGACCGCCCCGCACGAGAGCCGAGCCCAGCCGGCGGCCGCCGAGGCCGACCCGCCGGTGGAGCGAATCGCCGTCGTCGTCAACGGAAACGCCAAAAACGTCAACGATGAGGTGATCAGCACCCTCGACCAGATCTTGAGGGGCGGCGATTTGTTCGTCTCGCGGCAGCTCGAGGAGTGCCCGGACATCGCCCGAACCGTGGTCAACCGGGGCTACGGTACGGTCTTGACGGGCGGCGGGGACGGCACGTTCACGGTCGTGGTGACCGAGGTCATCAAAGAAGCGCGACGTCAGAACCGACCACTACCGCGCTTCGGCCTGCTCAAGCTCGGCACCGGCAACTCGCTCGCGTGGGTCGTCGGAGCAAGCAAGGCCAAGGGGCGGGGCCTGGCCGCCGACATTCAGCGTTTGCGCGAAGACGCCGGCAGTCGACCGATGCGGCTCATCGAAGTGGAGGACTACATCGCACCTTTCTGCGGTTTCGGTGCGGATGCCGTCGTGCTGGCGGACTACCACGACGTTCGCGACGCGCTGCTCAAATCGCCACTACGGCGGGTAGCGCCGGGGCCGCTCTCCTACGCGGTGTCTTCGGTGACCCGCAGTCTTCCCAAGTTCCTGTTTGGGCGGGCGCCGCATTGCCGAGTCATCAACGAGGGGGGCGACGCGCACAAGGTCGGACCCAAGGGTAGGCTCGGCCCCCCGATCCGTCGGGGCGAGATCATCTACGAAGGGCAGAGTCGAATCACTGGCGTCAGCACGATCCCGTACTACGGTTTCGGATTTCGCGCGTTCCCCTACGCGATGGAACGCCCCGACCGGATGAGCCTGCGTGTCACCACAATCAATTCGGCGCAGCTCGTCACGAATTTCCGGGCCATGTGGCGAGGAGAGTTCAGTGACCCGACGACCATGTTCGACTACCTCGTGGAGGACATCAGCATCGAAATGGATCCGCCAACACCGTTTCAGATCGGTGGCGACGTTCAAGGCGCGCGGCGCTCGGTTCGTGCCACGCTATCTCCCTCACCCATTCGACTCGTCGACTACTACGCTCCCCCCAGCGCCGATTGAACCTCATCCGCGTCATCCTCAGCGATACCCATCTCGGCAGCGGGAAGCGCCGAGGCGCGTTCAACCCTCTCGAGGATTTTCACCACGACGACCATCTGGCCGAGCTCGTCGAGTACTACTCGACCGGTGAGTTCGCCGATCACGAGGTCGAGCTGATTCTCAACGGTGACATCTTCGACCTGATGAAGGTCGAGGTCGACGGTCGCTGGCCCATCGAAGTGCACGAGGAGCTCGCCGTCGACAAGATGCGCCAGTGCCTCGAGGGGCATCCACGCGTGGTGTCCGGTCTCAGGTCGTTCCTCGAGCGCAAGGGCAAGCGAGTCACTTACATCCCCGGCAACCACGACCCGGAGGTCATGTTGCCGGCAGTCCAAGACGTCGTGCGTCGGTACATCTCGACCGAGAGCACCGTCAGCAAAGTGCGATTCATCACTGCTTCGGAGGTGTACTCGCTGCCAGAAGGCATTCAGATCCGGCACGGTCACCAGTTCGAGACGATTCACCGCTTCGACTGGGCGAACTACACGGTCGACGGACCAGACGGGAAACCCATTCTCGCTCTTCCGTGGGGGAGCCTCTGGTGCATGGAGGTCCTCTATCCGGCGAAACGGCTCCGGCCGCACATCGACCAGATCGTCCCCTTTCGACGGTTCCTCTTTGCCTCGCTGATTTTCGACTTTCGATTCACGTTCATGTTTTGCCTGCACACCGTCGTGCATTTTTTGATGAACCGCATGCACAACGTGCGTGGTCTTTGGGCCAAGCTCCGGGCAATTCCCGGCGTGCTCAAAGAAGAAATCTTCGCGATCGGTGACTTCGATGGCGCCGCGATCAAGACGCTTCGCCGACTGCACGGAGTGCACACCCTCATCGTCGGCCATTCTCATGCGCCCAAAGTGCGCACCATCGAGGGAGGCAAGGTCTACATCAACACGGGCAGTTGGGTCCGGATGATCAATCTCGACATCCAGCATCTGGGTCAGGAAAACGGGCTCACCTACGCGCTCATCGAGTACGATCCCGAAGGCAAGCCGCAAGCTTCTCTCTTACGGTGGCACGGCATGCATCGCCCCTACGAGCCGGTGCTCTATCAGTCCTGATGTCATGACTTGGAAGACCGGATTCGTCGCGATGTCGCTCGCCCTCTTCGCCGCGGGCGCAGCTCGAGCGGACGAGCCGCTGGCGAACGTGGAGCTCGTGTGCGCCCAGCTCGACGCCCCGGGGCGTGTGGTGTGTGAGCTCGGGATCGACGCCATCGCCGGCAGGCTCGCGTGGGCGGATCTGTTGGTGCGTCGGAGTCCGGACTTCGCCAAACCGCTTCGCTCACGCGTCGGACCACGGCAAGGCAAGCGGGAAGGCGACCGGCGAGTCGTTTTGCCACTGGCTTTGGTGGCCAAGGACATCGGGCGAGGCAAGCTCGTGGTGGATGCCCGTTTCGTGATTTGCGTTCCACCCGACATCGACGCGGACGAGGACGAGCGCTGTTCGAGCGGCGTGCTTGCTGCCGCGGCGGAGGTCGTCGTCGGAGCCGGGGCTGGCGAGTGACCGCGAAGCGCATGCGCATGGCGGAGCTAGCGCGGCTGAGCGGCGTCTCGCGGGAGACGATCCACTACTACTTGCGAGCCGGGCTCCTGCCGAAACCGACCAAAGGCGGCAAGACGGTCTCGTACTACGACGAGTTGCATCTCGAACGGCTCAAGCTGATCCGAAAGCTCCGAGACGAAAAGTACCTGCCGCTCGCGGTGATTCGCCAGATGATCGACGTGGCTCCGGAACCCCCCCACGCGAGCGACGTAGAAACTCTCGCCGACGTGCTCCGCATCGATCCGACGCTCGGACGCGAGGTCGAGACCGACGCCGTCGACGAAGAGGCGGTTCGGGTCGCGATGCAACTGGGTTTGCTCGGAAGGCGCGACTCGGCGCCTAGTCGCACCGACCCGACTCAGGCTCGCGTGATGGCTGCGGTGCGCGAGGCCCTGGATCTCGAAGGCGAGGCGAGGCAGCTCACTCTCGACGACATGGCTGCCTGTGCCCGCGAGCTGTCCAACCTGGTCGACACCGAAGCCAGCCTGTTTTTCGACTTGCTCATCGACAGCGGCGATGTCGTCCGGGCGATCGATTCGCTCCGCGCCGGGCGCGGGGCAGTCGCCCGCTTCATCACCGCGTTTCGCGACTTGATGCTGCGCGCCATCGTCGACGAGATCCTCGAAGCCGTGGCCGCGGGCTCGAAGCGCGGGATCCGTCCCGCATACATCGCCCTGAGCCCTAAGCAGTGCGATCAGCTCGGTGTGCCCGAGCGACGCGACGAACTCTGGGACCGGGCGAGATCCGGCGACGCGGCGGCGGCCAACGATCTCGTTTGGCATTTGTTCGTCGTCGGGCCGGCCAAGGACCTCAGCCGACTGTCCGCGAAGATTCAGGAGCTTCTGAGGCCGCGCGCTCGGCTCCTCGTGGCTGCGGCGTCGCTACGTGGAAGTCACGCTGCGATTCCGAAAGCCGGAACGCTCGAAGCGATCGCCGCTCGGGCCGGCCCGTTTCCTTTGGGCGAGGTCCTGCTCGCGGAAGCGACGCTTGGCCGTCTGGCGGCGAAGGGGCCCGAGGCAGGTGGTTTCTTGGCGGAAATTGTGCCGATTCTTCACCGGGTTTCGCGCGCACGCCCCGAACAGGACGCGGATCCACTGGCGTCGGCGAGTGCGTTTTACCGTCGCGGGCAGCTCGGCCTGGCGCTGCCACGCATCCTCGGTCGCCACGCCGCGGCGCTCGCGGATCTCGAACGCGCTCTCGAGGTGGTGCTCGCCGCGCCGGGGCGAATCCATCCCGCCGCCCGCGCGCGGCTCGAAGGCAATACGCGCCTCGTGATCGGGCAAGCTCACGCCGACGCGGGAAAATTCGAGCTTTCGCGTGAGCATCTCGAAAGAGCTCGCTCGGTCGACCCCGCCGGTCCGCTCGGGCACGCCGCCGAAGCGACGCTCGAACGCCTCGGAGACCTGACGAGCGTGTGAGACCTTAACGAAGCCCGGGGGGGCGCGCGAACTTGGCCGACTCGCCGCCCGCTTGCTACGCGCCGAGAGATGAGGATCTCGGGCACGCTCCGACGCACGACGCTCGGTGACGTCTTGGGCGCCCTGCACCGGGAGCAGGCCACTGGCGCCCTCGAGCTTTCGGAAGAAGTGCTCGGGCGCGCCCATCGTCTGCACCTTTCTGGGGGACTCGTGCAGGCGGTCGAGACGGACTTCGAGGCGCCGCGCGTCGGGGAAATCTTGCGCCGAGAGGGATTCATCAGTGATCTCTGCGCCCGGCGGTTGGCGCTTCAGCTGGCGGCGAGTCCCGACCGCCGAGCCGGCGAGCTTCTGGTGGACGGGCGAGTCGTCACGAGCGAGATCGTCGACGCCGCCCTCCGGTATCAGCTTCGCGCGCGGCTAGACCTGGTCTTCGACGTCAGCGATGCTTCGATCCGGTTCCGGGTGGCGCAGCATCGCGGTCGCGGTTCGAACATCATCCCGCTGTCCCCCCACGAGTTTCTCCACGGCCGCTCCCGTTCTCGCGACAAACGACGAGCAGCCGCACCCACACCCACCCCCGGCCCGGCGCGGTCGCATCCGCGAGCGTCGAGCGTGCACGCGACCGGTGGCGACCCGGTGCGAGCACGGGCATTGTCCGCGCTGGGGCTCGATTCGGGTGCCGATCGCGACGCCGTTCAGCGGGCGTTCCGCCGGTTGGCGTCACGATGTCATCCGGACCGGTTTCCCCGGGCGACACCGAACGAAAAGGCGGAGCTCATGCGGCGGTTCGCCGAAGTCAGCGCTGCGTACCACCAATTGGTTGCCTGAGCCGGCTTAGTCCCCCGACCACGAAGCGACGAGCTCCGGCAGGTCGCCTAGCGAATCGATCAGATGGTCGGGCCTCGAGCGCTCGAGCTTTTCGATCGGCAAGATCCCTCCTCGAACACCGACCGTGCGTGCGCCCGCGGCGCGGCCGCATTCGACGTCTTGGGGGCCGTCTCCCACCACGACCATGCCCCGCGGCGGCACGCCGAGCATTCGCCCGAGGTGCCGGAGCGGCTCCGGGGACGGTTTTCGTTCGGGGGTATCGCCTCCCGCGACGATCACCTCGAAGTGACCCAAGAGATCGAGATCTGTCAGAACCGCCTGCGCGGTGACTGCTGGCTTGTTCGTGAGTACGGCCAACGGCAAGTGTGCCAGAGCGTCGAGCGCGTGGGCTGCGCCGGGCATCAGCGTCGTTTCGTCGGTCGCGTGCTCGGTGTAGTACGAGAGGAAAATGTCGAGCAACTCGTCGACGCGGCTACGCGCCCGAAGACCCGGTTGGCCGGGCGAGGTGGCCACGACTCGCTCGACCAACGCCCGGGCGCCGTCGCCCACGGCGGCGCAGATCTGCTGAACCGTCTGCGCTTCGAGCCCCGCTCGATGCAGCATGTGGTTCGCGGCTGCGGCGATGTCCGCGCGCGAGTCGACGAGTGTTCCGTCGAGATCGAAGACGACGGCTCGAATCGCTCGGGTCAGCTCCGGCGCCAAACCGCTCGTCCGACGAAGAACGGGCCCATCTGAGTGATGAACTCGGACGTCTGGCGGGTCTTACGCATCGATTGCACG
>JAJDAH010000041.1 GCA_029261965.1 Polyangiaceae bacterium | reverse complement strand
ACGACAATGAGACCTCTCTACCGACGCACCCCGCGCCGGGTGCCACGCGCGCGTGCTCAGCACAAGCCCATTGAAGTCTCCACGCGCCTCGCGCCTCGCGCACGGAACGCCGTTGGGCTATCGCTTGATTAGGGTCTAGGGGAGAAGCGCACCCCGACAGGGGTGTCGGAAATGAACGCTCACGCCGGCTACGCCAGCGCTTCAACCTGACTCTCATCGGGCGCCGGGAGGCGCTCGGGAGGGTCATCTTGAAAACTTCGAGCGACATTACCGCCATCGGTGCGCGCCGATGAGCGCCATCGACACGCCAAGACCGGCGAGCGATCCGTCCTCGGGTCCCTACCGCCGTGGCGATTGGATCGAAGGACGATACCAGCTGCTGCGTCTACTCGGCGAAGGCGGCATGGGCAGCGTGTGGGCCGCGCACAACCACATGCTCGACATCCAGGTCGCCCTGAAGGTGATCCGTGCGGACGCCTACAGCGAAGGCGCCGACGCTCGACTTCTTCGCGAGGCGCGCACCGCTGCCCGCCTGAACCACCCGGCCATCACACGGGTGCACGAGCTCGGGGAGACCGAGCGAGGCGACCCCTACATCGTCATGGAGCTGCTCTCCGGCGAAACGCTCTCGAGCCTCATCGACCGCGATCGGCGCATCGGGTCCATCCGCGCGGTGCAGCTGCTGCTCCCGATAGCCGAGGCACTCACCGTCGCACACGCCGCTGGCGTCGTTCACCGAGACGTGAAGCCGGACAACATCGTGCTCACCGAGGAGCACAACGGGCGCCTCCAGCCAAAGCTCATCGACTTCGGCGTCGCGAAGCTCGTGCGCGGTGCAGCGCTCGCGAAGCTCACGCGCCGCGGCGCCATCGTCGGTAGCCCGGAATACGCGTCGCCCGAGCAGATCATCGGAGGCGACGACGTCGACGAGCGGAGCGACATCTGGGGCTTCTGCGTCGTGCTCTACGAAGCCATCACCGGACGGATTCTGTTCAGCCGAGAGACGAGCGCCGCCACGTTTCGGGCGGTGCTCGAGTCCACACCGCCTCCGACCACCGACTTTTCTTCGGGAGACCAAGACCTCTGGGAGATCATCTCCCGCGGCCTGGAGAAAGATCCGAGCGACCGATGGAGCTCGATGAGCGAGCTCGGGGATGCCCTCAAGCAATGGCTGGTCAAGAACGGGGCCAGTGTCGATGCCACCGGCTCGTCGCTCCACGATTCCGACCCTCCGCCCGCCGACGACTCGACGAGCAACGAGGAGTCGACGGGAGGCAACGAGCGAAGGTCGACGCCGAAAGTCCCGTCGTCCCCTGTCGCCCGCAAGACCGACCAGAGGACGCTGCGCTCCGCAAGCGACAACTTCGCCGGCAGGTACCGCCTCGAAGAGGTCATCGGGTCTGGATCGGTCAGCACGGTCTATCGAGCGATCCAGCTCGATCTCAACCGGCCGGTGGCCGTGAAGACCTTGGAATTTACGGCCGACGACACCGACGAGCTCGGGCGGCGGCTCAGGCGGGAAGCCGAGCTGGGCGCCAAGCTCCGACACGCCGGAGTCACTCAGATCTACGAGGCCGGCGTCACCGATGACGGTGTGCACTTCATCGCGATGGAGCTGCTCGAAGGAGAAACTCTCGCCGATCGGATCGAGCGCGACGGCCATTTCGAGCCGCGCGAGGCGGTCGAGCTCGCGAGTCTCTTCGCCTCCGCCCTCGGCGCTCTTCACCAGCTCGGCTACGTGCACCGCGACGTCAAGCCGACGAACTTGTTCCTGCTGGCTGGTGACGCCGGCCGCATGGTCAAGCTGCTCGACTTCGGAGCCGTTCGCAGAATCGGGCTGGAACCAGGTGCCGACGCCGATGGCGTCTCCGGCTTGAGGCAAACTGCCCGGCCGCTGACCGTGCAAACCACGCCCGGCTACGTATTCGGAACGCCGCAGTACATGAGCCCGGAGCAAATCCTCGGCGAGGCGCTCGACGAGCGCTCCGACGTCTATGCCCTGGCGGCGGTCGTCTACGAAATGCTGACGGGCTCGAAGGTGTTCTTCGCCGGCAACGCCACCGGCGTGCTCGAGCTCCATCTCACCGCCGAGCCGGAGCCCCTCGCCAGTAGAGCGCCCAATCTGGCCATCCCAGCGGCCGTCGACCGGGTGGTGATGCGCGCGCTGTCGAAACGAGCCGACGTTCGACCGCCAACCGCCGCGCGCTTCGCCGAAGAGCTCTGGCAAGCCCTCGAGCCCGACCTCGACACACCGATTCCGCCCTTGGCGGGGCTGCCACGCGCGGGTGTTGCACGCTACGCGCTGGGGGCCGTCGCCATCTGCGCGATGGCGGTTCTCGGTTTCATCGCCGTCGAAGCGTGGTCGTCGCGCAACTCGAACGCGCTGTCGCCACCCGCATCTGCCGCGCACGCCGTACCCACAGCGAACGCCGTACGAACGAGCACGCTCGCACCCGAGCCCACAGGCGAAGCCCTACCGACTGCTGGCGTCGACACGACGACGCCCCTCGACGCGCGGGCAGTGACGAGGCCGAAACGGACGAGCGTCGCTCGCACCCCAGCCGTGGCCACTGCCGCGCCCCGCACGGCTGAATCGTCGCAGCCAGCTGCCCACCCACCCACTCCGAGCCCGTCGCGGGCGCGGTCCAACGACTACAGCCTCCCCGAGCTCAAACCGCTCGAGAAATAGAAGTGGAGTTCCCATGCCCCGATTGATGTCCCTGGCTTTCTTCCTCCTGTTTCTCGGCGCGAGCGACCTGGCGTTGGCTCAAGCACCCTCTGCGGACGCGCAAGAGAGCTTCGCCCGAGGGGCGCTCGCCTACAAAGAAGCCCGATACGAGGACGCCATCGACGCGTTCACCGAGGCGTACCGCCTCGATGCAAAGCCGGCGCTGCTCTACAACATCGCGCAGGCGTACGAACGGCTGGGCGACGTACCGAATGCGCTCCGCGCGTATCGCGACTTTCTCCGGCACGGCGTCGCCGAGCAGGACCGAACGCTCATCGAGACGAGGATCCAGAACCTCGAGAAGCGGCTCCGCGCGAGAGGTCTCCAGCAGGTCAGCGTGTTCTCGCAGCCGGCGGGTGCAACCGTAGTCATCGACGACGAGAAACGAGGGGCGACGCCCTGGACCGGTGAGCTCGCACCGGGACGCCATGTGCTCGTGCTCGAGCACCCCGACCACCCGTCCGCGCGCAAGGAGTTCGTGCTCGGCCCGGACCGCGCGATCGACCTCGACGTGGCGCTCGGCGCGACGAATTCTTCGTCGAGCGCGGCGGTGCGGGGCGCGACGCCGCGCGATTCATCCGCGGCCACGGCTGGCGAAAACGCGCCGGCGGCGGATACGAAGACGGAACGCGGAAAGATTCAGCCCTGGACGTGGGCGGCGCTCGGCGTCGGCGCCGGAGGCCTCGGGGCGAGTTTGGTTTTCGAGCTCGGCCGGAAAAAGGCCGAGGACGACGCGCGCGCCGAGGAAACACAAGTCGGCCACCGGCAGGAGTTCGATCGCATGAAGGACAAGCAGAGAAATGCCCGACTGTTCCTCGGTCTGGGCGCTGCCGCCTCCGTCGCTGGAGGCGTGCTCCTGTTCATCGACCTCAGACCCCAAAAATCGTCGCACGCCCGGCTCGGCGTCGGGTGCAACCACGCCGCGTGCGGTGTTCACGCCCAGGGCAGCTTCTAGGAGGTCATGATGACGCACAAACAATCTTTGCTCGGCGCGCTCTGGCTGATGCTTCTCGCGCTGGCGATCGCCTGCACCGCGGACATCGAAGGCACCGTCGACGGAAAAGCATGTACGGCGGCGGGCGAATGTCTGGCCGGCTTCACTTGTGACCCCGGAACTCGCACGTGCGTACGGGAGGGGACGGTAGCTGACTCGGGACCGATTGCCTGCGACGTCGGCGAAACCAACTGCGGACAGAGTTGCGCGCGGCTCGAGGAAGACCCAGCCAACTGTGGGGGTTGCGGAGCGGGTTGCACCGCGCCGCCCGGAGCCATGCCCGTATGCGCCGACTCGACGTGCGACTTCATGTGCGACGACGGCCGGACGCGCTGCGGCGCCTCCTGCGTGGATGCTCGGGCCGATGCACAGAACTGTGGCGAGTGCGGAAACGCCTGCCCGGCGGTCACCGGCGGACAAGCAACGTGCTCCGAAGGACAGTGTGCGATCGCATGCGAGCCCGGCAGCAGCGAATGCGGCGGGACCTGCGTAGACACCGACAGCAATCCGAATCACTGCGGCGGCTGCGACGTCGTTTGCGACACTGCCAAGGTCTGCGCACCCGGCGGATGCGCAGATTCTTGCCCGACCGAGCTCCTACAGTGCGGTCAAGCCTGCATCGATGCGGACACCGATCCCGCACATTGCGGCGGATGCGACGCGGCCTGCGCAACACCGTCCAACGGCTCGGCTACTTGCGCCGCGGGGACCTGTGGATTTCGCTGCGCCACTGGCTTCGAGGCGTGCGGGACCGGCTGCATCGACACCTCCAAGGACACCAACCACTGCGGTGGGTGCGGGAATGCTTGCGCGGTACCGGCCCGCGGCAAGGCGGTCTGCTCCGGCGGCGCCTGCGACTTCACCTGCGACCCAGGATTCGTCAAGTGCGGCGACCAGTGCGTCGACGTCAGCGCCAACCCCAACCACTGTGGCGCCTGCGGGAACGCTTGCGAGCTCGGGAAGTTCTGCACGAGCGGTTCTTGCTCGGACTCCTGCAACCAGGGTGAGCTCGGCTGCAGCGGTCAATGCGTCGATCCGACGAGCGACCCCGCCAACTGCGGCGGATGCGGTGTCGCGTGCAACGAGCCGGCCAACGCCACCGCTGCTTGCGCAGGCTCGGCGTGCCAGATCTCTTGCGAGCCGGGCTTCGGCGAGTGCGGTGGCGAGTGCAGAAACACGTCTGCCGACACGCAGAATTGCGGCGGCTGCGACGTCGTTTGCTCGAGCCCGAGCAACGGCGCGGCGGCGTGCACCACAGGGCAGTGCTCGATCGCATGCAATCCGGGCTTTTCCGATTGCTCGGGGCAGTGCGTGAGCCTGCAGAGCAACATCAACCACTGTGGCGCTTGCGGCAATTCGTGCTCCGGGAGCCAGGTCTGCGCAGGTGGCGGCTGCACTACGACGTGCCCGTCGGGCACGAGCAACTGCGACGGTTCGTGCGTCAACACCCAGACGGATACCTCGAACTGCGGCACGTGCGGCGAAGTGTGCTCGGCGCCACCGAACGGCGCTCCAACGTGCAGCAACGGCTCCTGCACCTTCACGTGCTCGGCGGGGTTCACCAAGTGCGGCTCGGTTTGCGTCGACACACGCTCGAGCACCGCCAACTGCGGGGGCTGTGGCAACGCGTGTCCCGTACCCACCAACGGACTGGCGACGTGCACGACCGGCTCTTGCGGGATTTCCTGCAGCGCCGGATTCAGCGCCTGCTCCGGCGCCTGCGTCGATCTCTCCACGAACGGACAGAACTGTGGGACCTGCGGCAACGCTTGCGCGGGCGGCCAAGTATGCGCCAACGGCATGTGCGTCCTGGGTTGTCCGCCGGGTCAGACGGCGTGCGGCGCCCAGTGTATCGACACCCAGAGCAACCCGAGCCACTGCGGCAGCTGCGACAACGTGTGCATGGCCCCGGTTTCCGGTGGCGGCACCGGCAGCGCGACGTGCAACGCCGGGACCTGCGAAGTGAGCTGCAGCGCGACGACACCGATCGCGTGCTCGACGGCTGGCGGTCCTGCTTGCATCGATCCAGCGGAGGATCCCCGCTTCTGCGGCACGTGTGGCGGTGGCTGCAGCTCGGGGGAACAGTGCGAAGGAGGATCCTGCGCTGTCGACGACTGCGCACCGGGACTCGTCAAGTGCGGAAGCGCTTGCGTCAACATCGCTTCGGATGCGGGCAACTGCGGTGGGTGCGGCGGTGGATGTCTGCCCATCGTGAGCCCGAAGTGCCAGAACGGCGGTTGCCGAATCAGCTGCACCGGGGGTCGCGTCGACTGCAACAACTCGTGCGCAGACACGAGCAGCGACCCGGCTCACTGCGGCGGATGCGGAAACAAGTGCGACGCCGGGGAGACCTGCGTCGGCGGCTCGTGCACCGGATTTCTGTACGCCACGGGGTGCTGGCAGTGCGGGGTCGGAAACCCGAACCCGGTGTGCTGCTCGCTCGGCGGCGATACTCTGTGTCTTCCGGCGGGATCCGCGTGCCCGTAGACTCAGAACCTACCTCGAGGAGAACCCCATGACGAACCGGATTGGTACCTCGCTGCTCGTCGCTCTCGGCATCGGAGCCGCTGGCTGTGGCAGCTCCTCGTCGTCGGCAGGCGACGATGGCTTCGTGTCCGATCCCGAGATCACGCGGCTGGTGATCGAGGTCGACAGCGTGCCGGGTTTCGAACCCCGAGCGCAGAGCATCGAGCAAATCGAGCGGGGCCTTTCGGAGATCCTCGACAAGCTCGATGGGGTCGACATCGTCATCGACGGGATGATCGAGTCGCGAGGAGCCGACTACGAGTGGACCTTCTCTGAGCTCCGCGCGCTCGCCGACGAGACGTTCGACCTCGAAGTCCCGGTGAACACCGCCAAAATGCACGCGTTGTTCATCGACGGACGAGACGACGACCCCGACCGCACGCTGTTCGGCCTGGCGTGGGACAACCGACACCACGCCATCTGGAAGGACACCATCGAAGGGAGCTGCGCAGGCATTCTCGGTGTGTTGGGATTCTGCGACATGGCCGAGCGCGCGATCTGGACTCATGAGATCGGTCACAACTTGGGTCTCGTGAACAACGGGCTTCCGATGGTGGAAGATCACGAGGACCAGCAGCACCCCGCCCACGACGTCGACGACAGCTGCGTCATGTATTGGGCCTACGACGGCGCCGAGCTTCTGCCGGCGCTCGAGTCAGGCTTGCTCGGACAGCAGCAAGCTAACCTCGGCTTTTGCGCGCCCAGCCTCGCGGACATCGCGGCGGCGAGCGCGCCACGCTGACATCCCGCCGCCGTGGCCCATCGGGCTCAGGCTTTTCGGCCGCCCGTGTCGCTGGGGACGGGTGGCGCGGCCGGTACGGTCTCATCACTCGGTGGCGAGCCGCCCACGTCGGAAAGCCCGAGACAGTACTCCTGCCACTGACGGCGAAGCGGCGTGCTGGTGCGGAGCTCGGGAACGAAAGCGCCTGCCATGGAGATGCCCGCCACGAACGCCGCAGCGCTCTTGGCGTCCGCCGGCAGAACCGCGCCTGACCGACTCGCGAGTCGGTCCAGGGTACCGATCAAGTTTCGGGCCTCACGTTGGATGGCTTCCAAGCGCTGATTCGAGAACGCCGGCCTCGGATCGCGCGCCGGCGGGAAGAGCAGAGCGAACGCCGCGGCATCGGATTGAGAAAAACGGACGGGGGCGTCGAGAGATTCCGCCAGACCCGGTGCGTTGCTCACGTGGTCTTTGAGCCGGCTCAGAGCTTCCTCTGCCATGTCGGCGACGAGCATTTCCAGCGACTCGAAGTACCCATAAATCGTCGCCCTTCCGAGCTCGGCTTGCGCCGCGACTTTCTCGACGCTGAAAGTCACCCACCCTTCACGCTCGGCGACGCACCACGCGGCAAGGAGAATCGCGCGGCGGCGCTCTGCTTTCTCCCGTGCGCGCCTTTCGTCAATGCCCATGTCGAAGTCGATCCTGTGTGGCAGGGGCGCTCTGACAGACCACGCCCCCCGCAAGCGCAAGAGCAGTGATAGACCAGGCCGCGACGAAACGGAAACACCGCCGCCTCCCCCGGCGTCAAAGCGCTCGAATACGGTAGCAGGAGTCGAGTTTTCGCCTAGACTGGCTCGCATGGCACAGCAGCCAATCCTCGTCGCGACCGAACTCGACGAATCCGGGGACGAAGCGGTGCGACAGGCGGCTGCCTGGGCGGAAAAGACCGATTCTCCGCTCGTGGTCGTGAACGCTGTCTCGAACCTGCTGAGCTCGGTCGTGAGCGCCAAAGGGGCAGAGCCGTTCATCCAGGCCGCTGTCGCAAAGCTCGTCGGCAAGGCCGAGGTGACCGTCCGCGTGCGCACGGGCTCGGCCGCCGCCGCGATCATCGCCGAAGCGGAGAAATCGAAGGCGCGCTTGCTCGTCATCGGCGAGGGAGACACCGGCGCTCTCATGACGGCGGTCATCGGCAGCACGACAGAGCGAGTCGTGCGGCACGCGCCGTGCCCGGTGCTGGTCGCTCGCCCATCGCCGGCGGCGGGTCCCGTGCTCGGCGCGACGGATTTTTCGGACGGAGCGCTGCCGGCGCTCGCCGCCGCGGTCGCCGCGGCAGCCCAGCGCCAAGTCGGCCTCGCCGTGATGCACAGCGTGCACATCCCATCGTCACCGCTGTCGATTTTCGGTCCCGCGGTGTTCGACGCCCCTTCCGTGCCCGGCTTGATCGAGGAACGCAAGCAAGTCGCCAAGACGATGCTCGATTCGGCGCTCGAGCGATTGGGCGTCACCGAGGGCAGGTCCTTCGTGACCGATGGCGCTCCGGCTCGAGCGATTGTTCGCCAGGCGAAGGAGCTCGGCGCGTCGCTCGTCGTCGTCGGATCGCAAGGCAAGACGGGTTTCGCGCGCATCGGGCTAGGCAGCGAGGCCGAGGCGGTGGTTCGCGCGGCGCCATGCTCGGTCCTGATCGCCCGCCCAGGCTCGGGAGAGGCATCCTCCGAAGCCCTCGTGGACGAAGCCGTCGCGGTGGCCTCACGGCTACCGCCCTTCCGCATCGGTTGAGCCAGACGCGTGACCCGACCCAAACCGGCCTGGTTCGACGTTCTCCCCGCGGGGATGGACCAAAAGCTCGCCGTCGACCTGGCGGCGACGCTGGCGCTCTTGTTCATCGTATTTCTTCTGCGCCTCGGGCTCGGCCGGCTCATCCGTCGCACGACCTGGGCCAACGCGGAGACGCGACTCAAATGGCGTTCTCAACTGCGGCTACTCGTCGCCGGCTCGGTGGTCTTCGGCTTGTTCGTGATCTGGGGATCGGAGCTGAGAACGCTCGCGATTTCCCTCGTCGCCGTGGCGGTCGCCCTCGTCATCGCCACCAAGGAGCTCATCCTCTGCGTGATGGGGTCCATCCTTCGGCTGAGCTCGCAGAGCTTCACCGTGGGAGACCGCATCGAGGTCGGCAATCTTCGCGGAGACGTCGTCGATACCGGCGTGCTCACGACGACGCTCTTGGAATGCGGTCCGATGCACGAGCGTAGCGGTCGATCGGTCGTGATCCCGAACTCGATCCTGTTGACTGCCTCCGTCGTGAACGAGACCTTTCACGGAGAAAACATCCTGCACGTCATCAAGGCGCCGCTACCGGCGGGCATTTCGTGGGACGAAGCCGAGACCGCGCTTCTGACGGCCTCACGCCGAGTCACGGCCGAGCACCTGGAATCGACCACGACCTCGCTCGACGCCGCCTCGAAGCGCTACTCGCTGCCTCTCAGCATTCGTTCCGTCGAGCCACCCGAGTCGACGTCGGGCTACCCCAGGGTCGTTGTCGGGGTCGGCGACGACAGCGCGCTCAGTCTCATGGTGCGTGTCCCGACCCAAGTCCGGGAGAAGGGCAAGATCGAGCAAGAGGTGCTTCGTGAGTACTTGCGCCTCTTGCCCGACGGCGCCGCCAACGCGACGGGCGCCTGAACGGCTGCGGCCCGAGCGCGAGCTAGAACCGCAGGCCGAACGAGTTCACCAGGGAGAAGTCGAGCTCGTCCACCTCTTCGGGAGGTCGACTGTCGTAGCGGACGGTCGCTGAAATCGTCGCGGCGAGCATTTTTCGAATCGCAAACTCGACCGAGGTGATGCTGAGCAGTCGGTAGTCCGCGGGGCTGTCGAATCTCGGTTGAAAAAACGTCGTGTTCGCCAAGACGATCCCGTCGTCGGGGCGGATCACCATGGCAAGATAGCTGCTCGACCGGTGTGCTCGGGTTTCTGGGTCTTCGACGCTCGTCTCCGGAAGATTGAGGTGCTCGTACTCGAGCATGTACGCGGTTCCGACAAAGATTCGAAACTCCTCCGTCGTCAGGAGTCCGATACGGGGCCCAGTGCCGGCGAGACCACGAAAAGTGAGCAGCCGAAACTGATCGTGCTCCACCTGGGCGAAGAGCTCCCACCAGAGCTTTGGTAGGAGCGTGTAGTTGTACCTCGCATGGGCGCCGTACTGCTCGACCTGTACGGCGCCCCCGAGCTTCGAGTAGTCGGCGGACGCGCTGACGAACGCGAAGTGTGGCTCGAGGCGTCCGCCCAAGAGGGTCGATCCCCCGGCCGTCAACCCCTCGGTATTGCCGGCGCGCCCCACGAGCTTCACGTCGATGAGCGCCCCGACGCGATCGTCCTGGAGCTTCGATCGAAGCGGCTCGACGTTGACTTGTGCGCGAGCAACCGATGGCGCGAGCCATACCCCGAGACAAAGGCCCAGCGCCGTGTACCCCCTACGGCTTCGGTCGTGCCAGCGCATCGGTACGGTGCTCACTCATAATCCGACCACGAGGAAGACGGAACCAGCGATGCCCCGGACGCGGGGGCCTTCCCGAGAAAACGAGCGCCCTCCGCCAGAATGCGTATCTTGCGACCGTGCCGCCCTGGATCTCCGAGCTCTTGGCCCCCGTGGCCTCGGTGCTCGCGGTGGGCGTGCCCGCGGCGGCGACAGCGCACATCGTGCTCAGCAAGCGCGACGTGGGCGCGGCTATCGCCTGGGTAGGCGTCGTGTGGCTGGTGCCCATCGTGGGAGTGGTGCTCTATGCCGTGTTCGGGTTGAACCGCATTCGGCGAGAGGCCCAAGCGCTGCGTGGCGGGAAAACTCGATACCATCTGCCGACGAAGGTCGAGCCGGTGTCCCTCGGCACCAACGACATTCTCACCGGCACGGCGATCGAGTCGCTGCGACCGCTGGCGCACCTCGTGCAACAGGTCGCCGGCCGATCGCTCTTGCCGGGCAACCGGGTGGACGTGCTGGTCGACGGCGACGAAGCCTACCCAGCGATGCTCGAAGCCATCGAGAAGGCCGAGCGTACGATCACCCTGGCGACCTACATCTTCGACAAAGATCCGGTCGGAATGAAGTTCGTCGACGCGCTCGCGCGAGCCAAGGACAGAGGCGTCGAAGTGCGCGTGCTCGTCGACGCCGCGGGTTCTCGATACTCGGTGCCGACCATCCTCGGGCCCCTCCGAAGCCGTCGAGTGCCCGCGGCGCGCTTTCTTCCAACCTGGTTGCCTTGGCGAGTACTGTTTTTCAACCTTCGAAACCATCGCAAGATCCTCGTCGTCGACGGCTCGTTGGCTTTCGCCGGGGGCATCAACATCCGCCAAGGCCACGTGCTGGGCGACCTACCAAAACATCCCGTGCGCGACGTGCACTTCCGAATCGCGGGACCCGTCGTGGGTCAGCTCCAGGAAATCTTCGCCGAAGACTGGCAATTCACCACGAAGGAGGCTCTGAAGGGCACCGGGTGGTTTCCGGCGCCGCTCGAGACAGGCGGAATCATTTCGCGCGGCATCGCCGACGGCCCCGACGAGGACTTCGACAAGATGCGCTGGGCGTTCCTCGGAGCCCTCGGTTGCGCCAGACACTCGGTACGAATCGCCACTCCCTACTTCCTTCCGGACAGCGGGCTGCTGAGCGCTCTCGAGGTCACGGCGCTTCGCGGCGTGCGGGTCACCATCGTGCTGCCGGGTCGGAGCAACATCCGCATCATGGACTGGGCGATGTGGGCATCGCTCGGTCCGCTCCTGCGACACGGCTGCCGGGTGGTTTTCACCCCGCCGCCGTTCGACCACAGCAAGCTCCTGGTCGTCGATGAGGCCTGGGTCTTGTTTGGATCCGCCAACTGGGATCCGCGCAGCCTCCGACTGAACTTCGAGCTCGGCATCGAGTGCTACGACGCCGAGTTCGGCGCGCGGGTCTCCAAGCTCATCGACGAGCGGGCCGAAGCCGGAACCGAGCTGACTCTCGAGCGTGTCGAAGCTCGCTCGCTGGCGCTTCGACTGCGCGACGGCGCTGCACGGCTGCTCTCCCCTTACTTGTAGGTTCGGTCAGAACAGATCCCCGAGCGATGCGGATGCCGTGCCCGGCACGAGTTCCTCTCGAGAATCGTCCTGGCTCAACCATCTGCCGAGCCCCTCGAGCAGCGCAACGCCGAGCCAAGGTCGGACCTGACCCACGCGCCGAAACTGCGCCGCGCCGAGCTCCAGCAGGCGCCCCGACGACTCGGCCACGAGCGACGTCCTCGCCGGACGGGGTCGAAGCAGCGTTGCGGCGCCGACGTGATCACCGGGCTCTAGCTTGGCGACGGTCTCGCCGTCTTGTTGCAGCAAGAAGGTGCCGTCCGCCACGACGAAAAGGGACTCGACTTCGTTTCCGGCAGCCACGACCGTTTGCCCGGTGTCGAACCATCGGACGGCGCACGCGTCGAGCAGACGTGCGTGGTGCGACAGAGGCAAGTCCTCGAACAAGAACACCGAAGCCAACGCGTCGAGGTTGATCTGGGCGTCCGCGGGAACGTCTTCTAGGGTCGGGAGACCGTCTTCCACGGTTGGTGGGGCTGGCTCGACCTCGATGACGATGGCTGTGACGTTGTCGTGGCCACCGCCTTCGTTGGCGAACGCCACGAGCCGGCCAGGGATTTCGTCGATGGGCGGTCCCGATAGCTCCCGCACGACGTCGCTCGGATCCTCGAGATATTCGCTCAGGCCGTCGGAGCAGAGCAACAGGCGATCGCCGGCCATGACATCGATGATCAACGTGTCGACCTGTACGGCTGGTTGCGTCCCGATGCTCCGGGTCAGAACGCTCGAATACGGGTGGTTCTTCACCTCACTGGGATCGAGGGCGCCACGGCGGGCGAGCTCCGCCGGAAGGGTGTGGTCCGCCGACAGGAGGTGACTCTCGTCCGAACGCAGCAGATAGAGCCGCGTATCGCCAACATGGCCCATGACGGCCTTGTCCCCTGCGGCAACCAACATCGTGAGCGTGCACCCCATCCCGGCGTGCTCGGCCTTGCTCGTCGCCATGCGATACACCTCGGCGCAGGCCGCTTGCACGGCGGCCTCGGTGACTTGCGCCAGATCTCGAGCATCGCGGCCCCCGTCGACGACCTCGCGAACGAGAGCGGCCTGACTTCGAAGCTGCTCGTGAACCACCCTCACCGCCGTACCCGAGGCGACCTCTCCGGCGGCATGCCCGCCCATGCCGTCGCTCACTATGAACAGGCCGAGCTCGTGGTCGACGAGATGTTTGTCCTCGTTCTGCTCTCGCTGCCTGCCGACGTCGCTAGCTCCTACGGCGGCGAATTGCATGTTTCATTCCTCTCACGAGTGCGCGCCGCTGTCACGGCACGCCGGCATCTTGGCTACCCGCATCGGCGCCAGCGTCGTTCACCGCCAGATCGACCGCTCCGAGCTCGAGGCTTTCGCCGCGGAGGAGGTATCTCTCGAAAAATTCGGCCAGCGTCCGATAGAACGCATCGCGATTGCTGCGCTTTCGGAAATGGTGACCCTCGCCGTGGGCGAGAGCGCCGGCGCTCGACCATCGAAACGGCCCATGGCGACTCACGCCGTCGGTCAGCATTTCGGCCACACCAGTGTCGAGATCGAGCCGAAGGATTTGATGATCCTCCGTACCACCAACGTCGCCCCGGTAAGTGAGCTGGCGGCTCAAGCCCGGAAAGAACGTTGCCTGCTCTACCGGCTCGCGACCGAAGGTGAGCTGCCGACGCATCGCCACCGGTGATTCGACGAGGTGGACCTGAGTGGTGTCCGAAAGCCGCGTGAGCACGATCGAACTGTATTCTGCGGGGCGGGCGCCGCCGAAGCATCGGTGGACGGCGACGGCGCCGCGTCCGGAACCGCGGGCTGGGGCGGCGCGGGCGGCGCCAATGCGCCTCGGCATGATCCCGCGAGCGTTGCTGCGCCGAGGCAGCACAGGGTGACCGATCGCCATCTGCGCAGGAACACCAGAGCGAGCATAAACCAACAACCGCGCCGCGATCCCTCCGCACGCAGCGCAGGCCCCGTATTCTTGCCCGGATCGAGCTGTCCGGCACATGCAACAGGGCATGGGTGAAAACGTTGGAGTCCAAAGAGGAGCCGTGGCGCCGACGGCGATGTCGGTGGGAGCGGCGATTTTGATGGGGATGGCGATGTCGATCGGGACCGCGTGTTCAGGCGGCGACGCCAAGGACGCTGTCCCGCGCCCTGGACCACCGAGCTCGAGCACCCCCGCCGCTGCCTCCCTCTCGACAGCTCCAACGGAGAGCGCACCCGCGCTCGCCCCCACGCCGCCTCCACCGAGCGTCGTTGCGGACGGCGGCAAATGTCCTCCAGAAATGGTCCGCGCGACGGGTCGCTATTGCATCGATCTCGAGCACACGTGTTTGACGTGGATCGATCCAGAAAAGGCGATCGTTCGGCGATGTGCCGAGTACAAGCCGGGGACGGCGTGCAGAAAGGACGCGTATCGCGAGATGGACTTTTGCATCGATCGAGAAGAATTCACGCGCCCCGACGATCCGCTCCCGATGAGCAACGTGTCGTGGCGCGACGCCAAGCTGCTGTGCGAGCTGGCGGACAAGCGGCTCTGCACGACCGACGAATGGACGTTCGCTTGTGAGGGGCCGAAGCACCTGCCCTACCCGTACGGCTACAAACGTGACTCGACGCGGTGCAACATCGATCGGCAAGACCTACTCGACAAAGGGCGCCTCATCGATCACCGACGCCCGGTCAGTGAGTTTCCTCAATGTTTGAGCCCGTTCGGCGTGCACAACATGACCGGGAACGTCGGCGAATGGACGCACATCCCGAACGCGCCGCCGCCGTTTCGATCTGGAGGCAAAGGCGGATGGTGGGGCCCGCTCCGCAATCGCTGCCGTGCGCTCACCGGCGGCCACGACGAGTTCTTCAGGCAGGTTCAGATCGGGTTTCGCTGCTGCAAGTGAGCTGCGGCAAGCTGCGGCAAGCGAGGCAAGCGAGGCAAGCGAGGCAAGTGCCTCAACGCTGCGGCGGGGCTGCGTCTTCGATGGCGTGAAGGAAACCTTCTCGGGTGCCGACGATGAGCGTACCGAGCGGGGCTATCGCGGGCGGCGTGCTGATGCCGAAACCGGTCAGCGGCTCCGCTTCACAGTCCTCTTGGTTCTTGTGTGAAAGCGGCATCACGCCGTTCGAGACACGCGAGCTCCCGAGGTAAAACTCCCAGCGCGGGCGGCCGTCGCTCGCTCGTACCGCGTAAACGGTGCCGCCATACCGTGGCAGATAGGCCACACCGCCGGCCGTCGCTGCGCCGCCGAGCTGCCGGTCGAAACAAGGGCCGACGGTGCGGCGGTAGACCCGCGAGCCGTCTCGCACCGAGATGCCGACGACGTCGCCAGAATCCGCCTCGGCGTAGACGAGAGTCGTCTCCGAGAGCGCCGGAGACGCTTCGATGCCGATCCAGCGCCCTGGTGCACGGGCGCGCCAGGCCATGGTTCCGTCGAAGCGGTCGAGCGCCAGCAACGCCGGCGCATGTCGGGTGGGCTCCGTGCGCACGAACGGCACGACGAGCACGTTGCCAAAGACGATCGGCGTGACCCGAACGTCTATGGCGCCCGGCGCCTTGCCCGCCGGCGGAGCCGTCTGAACCGTCTGAGTCCAGCGCGGCGTGCCGTCGGTTTGCACGCACACGATTTTCCCGGTCGATGACGCGGCGTAGACGAGCTCTCCGTCCGAGGATGGCGCCGCCGCGATGGGCGAACCGACAGGCACGCTCCAAGCCGCATCACCCGTAGTGCTGCGAAACGCCTCGAGCCGCCCGTCCGCCAGCCCGACGACGACCAGGTGCTCGAGAGCCAGAGGCGCGCTGCTCGCCGATCCCAGGTCTTTGCGCCAACGCTGCTTGCCCGTGACCAAATCGAAGGCCACGAGATGTGTGCCGCCCGAAACGACGATCACCTTGCCCGCCGTTACGACGAGACCGCCGCCGTCACCCTTCAGCGTGGTCTTCCAGAGCGGCCGGCCTGTCTTGAGGTCCAGCGCGAGAACGGCGTCCTCGGCGTCGGGCCCCTTCCCCGCCCCGGCCGTGGCCACGATGACCGACTGCCCGACGACCGCTGGCGTCTGCTCCGGCCCGAGCTCCCCGACCTTGGCGCGCCACCGGAGCCTCGGCTTGGCGATGCCGCGGGTGGCGACCCGACCGGTGCGCTCGCGCCCAGCCTGCAGCTGCCCCCAGCTTCTCGGACCGTGAAACGCCGAAGCCGGAGCCTCCTCGTCGACACCGCTGATGGGGACTTCGAGGATGGTTTCGTCGCGGGACAGGTCGTCGGTGTGGGTCCTGCGATCGCCGTGCTCGGACCCGTCGACGGGCTCGGGGATATGACCAAGCGAGGGGGCGCAACCGAGCGCCATGGCAAACAGAGACCCAGTCAGGCGTCGCACGCGCCCAAACGACTCCACGAACGACGCCAAGTCAACCCTTGCCGGCGGCGGCCGGTGGGGCCTGCCTCTCGAGCGCGATATCCACTATCGCACCCGTCTCCGGCTCACCCATTCGGCGGATCCTCGACTCGTCGACTCCGGCGGCTCGAAGCGCCGCGGCAACGGCTTCGGCGACGGCGTCGTCCTTCGAACGGATTTCGAAAACCCTCGGGCGCGTGCTCATGATCTTGGCGGTTTTGGCCAGAGCGGCGGACGAGGCGGCATCCAGCTGGCCGTCGGTGACTCCAGTCAGCAAGCGCAGGACGGGTGTGCCGCCGATGACGGTCAAGTCCACAGCGGCGGAGCGAACAGCGTCAGACAACTCCACCGCCAGATCTCGCAGAACCTGGGCGCGCTCCTTGTTTTCGGCCTCCATCCGCTCGGTTTCAGCGAGCCGCGCTTCGAGCTGCGTCACGGCGATGGCCAGCTCTTTCTTCTGGGTGCTGAACGTCCTGAGGTGGTCCGCGGTGCGGTCGAGATCGGCCCGGAGCTGTTCCAGCAACTCGTTGGCGTTGTCTCGCTCCTTTTCGACCACGGCGAGCTCGTATTCGGCGCGGGAGGCAATGGACGATTGCTCGTCGCGCTGCTGCTCGGCGGTGGTGGCTCGGCGCTCGGCGAGCTCGAGCCGTTGACGAAGACCCGCGAGCTGCTCCGACTCGGCCGTCGCGGGCGGCGGCCCCGAGGCCGCCGGCGGCGCGCAGCCTGGCGATACGAGCACGATCATCGCCGCGCAGAGGCAGACGGCACGCGCACGACCGCTGCCCAACCTGCGCTCCCGCCGGGAGCCGCGAGTAGCCGCACGCTTTGCACGGGCCAGGCTGGCCCGCTTGGCCCATCCGGCTTGGCTGCAAGCGCTCATGTGCAAGTCCTGCACACGGCCGAGCAGAGCGTGCACGGCATCAGCGCAGCGACTGCGTCTTCTGCCTCGTTTTGGCTTGGCACGGCGGCTGCAACTCTCGCACCACTGGAGGAGAATCAACATGAAAATCAGTCTCATCAACACCTTCGTCTTTGCATGCGCCCTCGGCGCGGCGGGCTGCAAGTCGCAGAAGCCGCCGGAAGCGCCCGACGGCACCAGCGCCACGACGGCGGGCAAAGATCCGTCGGCGTTGCTCGAGAAGCACCCGGAGAAAGCACCCTCGCGAGCGTCGATCAACATTTCGGATCGCATTCGCCAGGCGTGCGGCCTCACCGACACCGAAACGCACTTCGATTTCGACTCGGCCAAGGTCCCTGCAGCTGCCGACGCCGTGCTGAGCAAGCTCGCCGAGTGCTTCGCCACCGGGCCGCTCAAGGACGAAAAAATGCAGCTCGTCGGTCACGCCGACCCTCGCGGCGACGAGGAATACAACTACGTGCTCAGCGCCGACCGTGCCGAAAACGTGAAAACGTTCCTCGTGTCGAAAACGCTCGGTCAGGACCGGGTGCTCACCTCGTCTCGAGGAGAGAGCGACGCCACGGGCACCGACGACGAGAGCTGGAGCCGCGACCGGCGCGTCGACGTGATGATCGCCGAAGAAGGGGAAGAATAAAGCGCAGTGATCTCCAGGCATCGGCCGCAATCCGCGGCCGATGCCGCGGAGTCGCTATGCTGGGGCCATGACGCTACTCATCTTGGTCGTGGCGGTGACGCTGTCGGTATCGGCGATCTGCTCGCTGCTCGAGGCGACCCTCTACTCGACTCGCGTGGTCACCCTCGACGCCGCCAAGGCCGAAGGAAAGCACCGCGGCGCGGCAGTCCAGCTCCTGCGAATGAAGCGGGACATCGCGACGCCGACGTCGGCCATCCTGATCTTGAACACGATTGCGAACACCGCCGGAGCGACGTTTGCCGGCATGTACGCCGCGGACGTTCTGGGCGCCTCCTACGTCCCGGTGTTCTCCGCAGTACTGACGCTGCTGATCCTGCTCTTCGCGGAGATCATTCCGAAGACCTACGGGGCTTCGAGCTGGAAGACCACCTGGCCCCTCATCACGTGGCCGCTCGTCGGCCTCGTGCGCGGCTTGAGCCCACTCATTTGGTTCACGCGAAAGCTCTCGAAGTTCGCCACCGGGAGCGAAGCTACGCCGACAGTCACCGAAGACGAGATCCGCGCTACCATCCGCATGGGGGCCGATGCGGGGGAGCTCAGTCCGAGCGAGATCCAAATTCTCGACTCGGTTTTTCATCTCGACGAGACGACGTGCAAAGAAGTGATGATACCGAGAGACGAGGTGGATTTTTTCGACCTCGACCAGCCCGCCTCGTCGCTCTCGACGCTCTGGGCAAAAACCAGACGGACTCGGTACCCGGTATGCCGAGGCTCGCTCGACAACGCCGTGGGTGTCGTGCACGCCAAAGATCTGGTGGGCGTGCCGCTATCGGATCGTCTGGAATTGGCGGCCCTCATGCGACCCATCAGTCGAGTGCCCGAGACCATCAGCGCCGCGCGACTTCTTCGCGAGATGCAAGCGTCGCGGCGACAGATGGCGCTCGTCGTCGACGAGTTCGGTGGCACGGCGGGTCTCGTGACGATGAAGGACGTGCTCGAAGAAATCGTGGGCACGATTCGAGACGAGGACGAGAAGGTATCGCCCGAAATCACCCCCACGGACGACGGATTCATCGTGCGAGGGAACGTGCCGCTCGTGAAGATCAACCGAGAAATCGGCCTCGATCTCTACGACCCGGGGGTCGTCACGATCTCGGGCTTTCTCGTCAAGGAGCTCGGCCGCTTGCTCGCCCCAGGAGACAAGGTGGAGCTCGAAGGAGCTGTTGCCGAGGTCATCGAGGTTCGAGCCAACCGAGCGACATCGGTCCGACTGAGCATGCCGAAGCGCCCTCGCCGGCGCGACGAACCGAACGAACCGAACGAACCGAACGAATCGAACGAACCGAACGAACCGAACGAACCGGGCGAAGCATGATGCCCCCGCCGAACACACGTCGAAACCAGGAGGTTGCCAGTCAATGCCAATAGTCGAATCGTGGATTGCACGGATGGAGACGCTGACGGGGGCGCCACGGTCGGTGCTGGTCGCCACTGCGGTCCTCGCCGCAGGATGGATGCTGGCGCTGTTGGCGAGGTTTGCCGTCGGGCGAATCGTGCAGCGGCTGACCAAGTCGCGACACGACCGCGACGGTGAGGAGGGTCTGGCCGCCGCCATCCAGAGACACCGAACCGACCGGATCTTCGCCAAGGCGACCTACTGGTTCGTCCTCTTGTTGACCGTCATGGCAGCCACCGAGCTACTCGGCCTTCCGGTGGTGACGTCGTGGCTCGGTGCAGCGGCGACATACCTGCCGCGCGTCTTCGTCGCTTTTCTCGTAGGGCTGGCCGGCATCGTTTTTGGCTCTCTCGGGCGCCAAGCCATCACCCGCGCCCTGCCCGCGAGCGACGTGCTGGCTCCCGAACGAGTCGGGCGCCTGGCCCAGATCGCCATCGTGGGCGTCTCCTTCCTCGTCGCGCTCCAACAGCTGGGCATCGACCTTGGCTTCGTGACGACCATGGTGGCCATCGCCCTCATGGGCCTACTCGGCGCCGGCGCGCTGGCGTTCGGACTTGGCGGCCGCGAAACGGTGGCGAACATTCTCGGCGCTCACTACGCCCGAGACCTCTACCAGCCCGGTCAAACCATTCGCGTGGGCGAGCTGGAAGGGCAAATCGTCCGGGTGACAGCGACAACCGTCGTGCTCGAGACGAAGGGCGGACAGGCCGCCATTCCTGGAAGCGTTTTTTCACGCGCGTCCACGATGAGGGTGGCCCATGGCGAATGAGGACCCGCTGACCCGAGTCTCCGAAGCGTTCGCGAAAAAGTACCCGAGCGACGTTGCACTCCTTCTCGAACGAGCGGAGCCGAGCGCGGTGGCCAGCCTTTTCAGCGAGTGGTCGCCCCAGTGCCGCGGCGCGGTTCTCTCCAAAATGCTCGAGTCAGCCGGGGCGAGGTGCCTCGCGGAGCTCGAAACCGCCGATGGCGCGGCTGCCCTCGAAACCCTCCGCCCAGCGCGAGCGGCGAGCATCCTGGCGAAGCTCTCGAGCACCGAGCGTAGCTCCATTCTGACGAGCATGGGCCGAGCGGCCGCAGCGCCCGTGGAGCGACTGCTCGAGCAAGCCGTCGGCACGGCGGGCTCGGTCATGGACCCGACGGTCGCCTCGCTCACTGCCGAGATGACCGGCGAAGCGGCGCTCGAGCTGCTTCGCACGATGGCTCGCCGCCCCCGGTCGCATGTCTACGTCGTCTCGCGCGACGGAGTGCTCGAAGGTGTCGTCACCGTGGCGCAACTCGTCTTTTCTCAGGAATTGACGGTGGGGAGCTTGATGACCAAGGATCTCGACTCGTTGCCAGCGAGTGCGTCACTCGAAACCATTGCGTCGCACCCCGCTTGGAAGGCCCGGCACCAGCTGCCCGTCGTCGCCCCGGACGGCAAGCTCCTCGGGGCCATACGCTACGAAGTAGTCCGCCGCATCGAGACCGAGCTGGGATTGGGCGTCTCTCGGCCGAATTCCGCACAGACTGCCGCGGCGCTCGGTGAGTTCTACGGCATCGGCATCGCCGGGGTCGCCGACTGGGTGACTCATCTGGTGCTAGCACCGACCCGCGGGAGCACCCCGTGACCGCCGCTCTCGCCGAATCGCTCGTGACGGCGTTCGCCATCAAGCACCCCGTCGACGCGGTGGCAGCGCTGCGCGCGTTGTCGCACGAAGACGCTGCAGGTGTCGTCTTTCGCCGGCCGCCGGAGGCGAGCGCGCGATTGCTCAGCCGCATGAACCCCGACGACGCAGTGCTTGCGCTCGCCCACGCCACGGATGAAGCGGGCAAGGCCGCGCTGCTCGGCCTCGACAGGTCCAAGTGCGCTGGACTGTTTTCTCGCCTCGACTCGAAGGAGCGTGAGCGTTGGTCCGGAATCTTGCCCAAGACCGTCGTGGACGAGATCTCGGAGATCCTCACGTATCCTCCGCAGACCGCCGGGAGCGTGATGGACCGCAAAGTCTCCCACTTTCGCGGGGACGACACCGTCGAGCAAGCCTTGACGAAGCTACGTGAGCTCGAGAGCCGCCGGATTGCCGACCTGATGCTGGTCGACGACGACGGACGACTGGTCGCCATGGTGCCGTTGCAAGCCGTCGCCGCGGCCCCGGCGGATACGATCCTGGCTTCCATTGCGAAGAGCGAGCCCGCCCGTGTGCTGCCCATGACTCCGCAGGACGAGCTCGTCGAACTGGTGGAGAAACATCGACTCGCGAGCGTGCCGGTGGTCGATCACGACGGACACCTGATGGGGGTCATCCGACACGACGCCTTGGTGGCGATGACGCACAAGGAGGCGACCGCCGATCTGCAAGCGATGGTCGGCGCCAGCAAGGAAGAGCGAGCGCTCTCTTCGCCGTGGACGGCAATCAAGAGTCGGTTGCCTTGGCTCCAGATCAACTTGGCGACGGCGTTCCTCGCGTCGGCCGTGGTCGGGCTCTTCGACGCGACCATCGCGCAGGTGACCGCCCTGGCGGTCCTCATGCCCGTCGTGGCGGGTCAATCGGGCAACACTGGTGCTCAGGCCCTCGCGGTCACGAGCCGTGGATTGGCGCTCCGAGAGATCCGCCCCTCACATTGGTGGCGGGTCGTTCGGAAAGAAGCCGTGGTCGGTGCGACTGCGGGGGTGGCAGTCGCCATCATGACCGCGCTCGGCGTGTTCCTCTGGAGTGGCAACCTGCCGCTCGCCGGAGTGATCAGCGTCGCGATGGTCATGAGCATGATGCTCGCCGCTGTCGCGGGAGCGATTATCCCCATCATTCTGACAGTGCTCGGGCGAGATCCGGCCACCGCTTCGTCGATTCTGTTGACCACGGTCACCGACGTCGTCGGCTTCTTCAGTTTCCTGGGTTTGGCGACCGTCATGGTCGCAGCGCTTGCGGGCGGCTGAAAGCCAGGCGACCGTCGACTCCATGGAAGGAAGCGAGCACGCCATCGGCCTGAGCGGCGTCGCCTGGCGGCTCGGTGCGACGCTGCTGCTCGTTTTTCTGAACGGATTTTTCGTCGCGGCGGAATTTGCACTCGTCAAGGTGCGGCGCCCCCGGGTGGTCGAGCTCGCCAAGCAAGGGCGAACCACCGCCAAGGTCACCCAACACATCCTCGAGCACCTCGATCGCTACCTTTCCGCGTGCCAGCTCGGGATCACTCTGGCGAGCCTCGCGCTAGGAGCCCTGGGGGAGCCCGCGGTCGCCGCGTTGATCGTGGCGGGACTGACGGCGGCAGGAGTCACCGTCGAACCTAGCGACGTCGTCATCCGGTTCTCCGCCATCGCGCTCGCGTTCGCGACGATCACCATCCTGCACATGACCGTCGGCGAGCAGGCGCCGAAGATGTGGGCGCTCCGAAAAGCGCAGGCCACGGCGCTTCAAACGTCGATACCGCTGCGAATTTTCACGCTCATCTTCTGGCCGTTCATCAACTTGGTGAACAGCATTTCGAACGCGATGCTGCGAGCAGCGGGCATGAACGCCGAGCATGGTCACGAAGCGGTGCCGACACGAGCTGAAATTCGTCAGTCCCTCATCCTGTCCGCCGACGCGGGCCACATCTCCGAGCGCAGCCGCGAAATAGCCGAGAACGTGTTTCGGGTAGTCGACATGCGCGTGCGGCACATTTTGGTGCCGCGCGTCGACGTCGTGCAGTTGCTTCAGTCGAACACGCCCGAAGACAACTTGAAGATCATGCGGGAAAGCGGTCACACGCGGTTTCCCTATTGCAACACCGACCTCGACGGCGTCGTCGGCATCGTGCACGCCAAAGACGTTTTTGCTCGCGGTGGCCACGTCGACGCCGAGGGTTTCGAGGAGTTGGCCCGGCCGCCGCTGTTCATCCCCGACTTCACGTCCCTCGGCGAGTTCACCGGCACGCTGCAGCGAGAAGGCATGCACGTCGCCCTCGTGGTGGACGAGCACGGCTCGACCCTCGGTCTCGCATTTCTCGAGGACGCGATCGAAGAAGTCATGGGCCCCATCATCGACGAGTTCGACGAGCCGCAGCCTCTCGTGAAAGACATCTCCAGCGGCGTCTACGAGATCAGCGGCGGTATGCCGCTCCCGCAAGCCGCAGCGCACCTCGGGATCGACGTCAAGGACTCTGGCGAGAGCACCGTCGGCGGACACGTGATGAACCTCATCGGGCGCATGCCCTCCAAAGGGGACGAAGTCACCATCGGCCACTACAGCGCGAAGATCATCGCGCTCACTCGCCGCGGAGTGGTCGCTCGTCTCCGATTCGAGTCCCTCAGGGATGACGAGGACGGCGAGGACGATTGAAGGCGCTGTTCGTTAGTGGGGAGAACGAATCGTGAACGAGCAGGGGGCTGATGTCGCCGGCATCACCGCTTTCCTGAAAAATGCTGGGGGGGCGCTGCTCGCGTCACTCGGCCAAGCGCGCCCCGCCGACGCCATCGACATCGTGGTGATCGCCGTGCTCGGCTACGCAACGATCGCGTGGCTCCGGCGAGCCCAGTCGCGTTTCGTGATCTTCGGTGTCGCGATACTGGCCGCGCTCTACCTCGTCGCCCAGGCGCTCGACATGCACCTGACGGTCTACTTGTTTCAAGCGGCATTCACCATTGCGTTGGTGGCCCTCGTCGTCATCTTCCAGGAGGAGATTCGTCGCGCCTTCGAGCGCATCGCGATGAGAGGTACTCGAGGCGACCGAGACAGAGCGACGCCGAACGCCGCGCTGGTCGAGACGACGGTGAGCTCCGCAGAGCACCTCGCGCGTACACGAACCGGCGCTCTCATCGTGTTCCGCGGCCGCGAGCCGCTCGAGCGACACTTTTCTGCCGGCGTGGAGCTGGGAGGAGCCGTGAGCGAACAGCTGCTCTTCAGCATCTTCGACTCGAGCTCGCCGGGCCACGATGGGGCCGTCGTAATCATCGGAGGGCGACTCGAGAGATTCGCGGTGCACCTCCCCTTGTCCACCAAGGCCGCGAAGCATCCCGGAGGAACCCGTCACGCCGCCGGCCTCGGTGTGTCGGAGCGAAGCGACGCCTTCGTGATCGTCGTCTCCGAAGAGCGTGGCGTGATCAGCGTCGCGGAGGCGGGAGAAATCGCCACCGTTACTCCGCGCGAACTCGGTCGCCGCTTGACCGCGTTCCTCGAATCCAAGGCGCCAGCTCGCCGAGTGTCCCGGCTTCGGAGCGTGCTCACCGAGGACGTCGGCGCCAAAGCGTTTTCGCTACTCGTCGCGACGCTTGCCTGGGTCGTGCTCTTTGGACAGCGCACTGAAACCGTGGCCCGCACACTTTCGGTCCCGGTGGTCTACCGGAACGTACCCGAAGCCTGGCAGATAGAACCTCCGGAGCCCTCGCTCGTGCAAATTTCGGTTTCGGGTCCGAGTGGAACCGTGCTTCAGCTCGAGCCGCACGTTCTCGCCGTGTCGCTCGACGCAGCTCGTGTGCGCGCCGGGACTCAGTCGATCGTACTCGGACCGCACCACGTCACACGGCCCAAAGACGTGTCAATCGTCGGGTTTCAGCCGCCGCGAGTGGAAATCAAAGCCCACCAGATGGTCCCAACCCGCCTTCCGGTCAAAGTGCGGACCCGCGGCCTGCCACGAAACGGTCTGCACGTACTGGCGGTGCGCGCCGATCCCCCCAGAGTGCTGGTCGAAGTCCGCAAGGGCGAGCAGAGTCGGTTCACGTTCATCGCCACCGAGCTCGTCGACCTCGGACAGCTCGAACGATCGCGGAAGGTGACCGCGAACCTGGTGCTTCCCCCTGAAATTCACTTGGCGCCTGAAACGCGCGACCAAGTGACCGTCACGATCGCGCTCGCTACGCCGTCGAAATCCGCCCCCACGGCGAATCCCTGAGCTCAGTCAGGCCTTTCCGCGGCGTGCTTTTTTCTAGGCGCCCTCGGTGGTCACGATCCCGAAGCTGCAACCTACCCGAGCTTCGCGCTCAAGCCGCTTTGCGCACGTCGAGCGGCGCTAGTTGAATCGTTTCGAACGGCATGTCGACGTCGGCGCTGCGAAGCGCCTCGAACATCCTCTCTCGGAGCTGGAGCCGTAGAGCTACGTGGCTTTTTTCGTCCTTGATCCAGACGCGCAGCTCGAGCGCCACGTTGTAGTCGTTGAGGGCAGTCACGACAACGACGGGTGCGGGCGTGTCCATGAACTCAGACCCGTCACAAACGGCTAGCAGTGCGTCCCTCGCCTTGCCGAGATTTTCGTGGACCGCCACGGTGACGGGGATGTCGAGGCGAAGGTGCGGGAAGTTCGTGTACGAAGTGACCGTGCCATTCACCACGGTGGTGTTGGGAATCGCGAGCATTTTTCCGTCGGTCGTCACCACACGGGTTGAGCGCAGCGTGATTCGTTCGACGCGGCCGTAGCGCCCGTCGATCTCTACGAGATCCCCGATCACGAACGGGCGATCCCAGAAGATGAACAACCCTGCGATGAGATTGGACAAGGTGTCCCGGGCCGCGAAGCCCAGGGTCAGCCCTACGACGCCGAGACTCGTCACGATAGAGCTCGTGTCGATGCCAAGCTGGCCAAGAATGGTCGCAATCGCAACGACCGCGACGAGGAACCGCACGCTCGAATCGACGAAGTTCATCAGCGTCGGATCGACGCGTGCTCGTTTCATGGCGTGGTTCAGTGCCTTCGCCAGGGCCCGCCGGACTATCCAGAACAGAGCAAGCGTCAGGACGGCGGCGAGCACGTGCGGCAGGTAGCCGGTCAACTTGTCGACGAGCGCCTGCAGGCTCGTCATGCTTTCGATCGCTTTTCCCACGGTGTTCTCCTGTCCAGGTGATGGGACCCTCCTCGCACGAGAACACGGCGCGGTCCTGGCAGGTCACGAGTTTTGGGGCCAAATGAGCAACATGTGCGCGATCCACCCCCAGGGCGAACAGGCGGCGCGCAGCCCGTGCACGGCAATTGTGCAAGACCTGCGCAGGCGAGCCCGATCCGACTCCGGGGATGCGGAATTTCGAGTTGGCACTCGATTTGCTGATGACGCCCCATGGACCTCGTGTCGAAAGAGGTGACCACCCGAATGCGGGGGCACACCCGCCAGCTCGTATCGCTCGCCAAGGAAGCACACGAATCGATGGCGTCCGGCAAGCCGGATCGCGCCCGACTCTGCTTGACGGAGCTCCTAGCAGCACTCGACGAGCACGTCGCGCTCTTGGACGGAGTCCTCGAGGCCGTCTCCGACGAGCGAACCCTCAGTCGGCGGAAAGCTCGAGCGTGACATCCTCAGAAGGCCCTCGGCACGGCGAGGCTGATCCTTTCATCGATCGCTCGGACCGGCGCGACGACCCAAAGTGGTGGTCGTCCGAATCCGAGCTCGGTGCGGTCGCGACGGCCCACTATCTGGCGACCCGAGCCGGAAGCGACGTGCTTCGAGCGGGAGGCAATGCCATCGATGCAGCGGTTGCGGCGAGCCTCGCGCTGGCGGTCGTAGAGCCCGCCGGCTCTGGCCTCGGCGGCATGGGCATGATGCTCGTGCACGACGCGACCAAGAGAGAGACGCTGGCTCTGCCCGGAAGCTGCCTAGCGCCGCGACTGGCTACGCCAGAAGCGATTCGAGGTCTGCACCGGTATCGTGGCTACGGCGCCGTGGCAGTGCCGACGCTGCCAGCGGTACTCGCGGCCGCGCTCGAACGTTGGGGCACCTGGACGGTCTCGCGCGTGATGGAGCCGGCGATCGAGCTCGCGAAGAATGGCTTTCGAGTGACTCCGGTTCAGAACGCCACCCTCTCGAGCTACGCCAAGGCGCTGAACGGGCACAACGGAGCCGACGTCATGCTCGATCCTTCGGGACGGATCCCCGACGTCGGCGCGCTGTGGCGCCAACCCGCTCTCGCCGACACGCTCGCGCAGCTCAGCGAGGCGGGGCTGCGAGACTTCTACGAAGGGGAAATCGCCGCGGAAATCGTCCGAGACATGCGCGACAACGGCGGCTTCATTCGCGAGGACGACCTGGCGTCCGTCGAGTTCGGGCAACCTGCGCAACCTCTCTCGCTGTGGTTCGGAGACTCCGACGTGCGCACCGTCGGTCCACCAGCGGGCGGATTGTGGTTCGCGGAGATGTTGCGGTTGGCCGAAACCATCGAAGGCGGCGACATCGACCTCGACTCACCCGCAGGTTTGACGACGGCTGCTGCCATCATCCAACGCGTGCGCCAAGACCGGCGTCGACTCAATCTCGAAACCGGCACGAACTCTCCCGGGTCGGCCATCCGCGTACTGTCGACCGAATACCTCGAGGCCGTCACAGCGGAGATCGAAACCCTGCGCAAGGACAGGTCGAGCGACGCTCGCACGCCTGGGCAAGCGGGAACCGGAGAAACCTCACACCTGTCGGTGATGGACGCACAAGGCAACGCCGTGGCGCTCACACAATCCATCGAACGGAGCTTCGGATCCGCTTGCGCGTCCCCGCGCCTCGGATTTCTCTACAACGGCTTTCTACGCGCGTTCAAAGCGAAAAACCCCGAGCACCCGTACTTCCTGCGGCCCGGCGCCGTGGCGAGATCCAACGCCGCTCCGACCATCCTGCTCCAGGGCGGCAAACCCACCGTCGTGCTCGGCTCGACGGGGTCGGAGCGAGCCGCCTCGAGCATGTTTTGTGTCCTTCTGCGGCTAGCCCGAAACACTCCGTTCGAGGCGGTAGCCGCGCCGAGGCTGCACTGCACACCAGAGGGCGTGGTCCTCATCGAAGCGCCGCGGATGGAGCAGCGAGTCCTCGACGCCCTCGAAGCCTGGGGATTCACCCTGGAGCCTCTCGATGCGTACGCGTTCAACACCGGCGGCCTGCAGCTCACGGCCCGATCGGGGCGTTCGTTCATCGCGGTCGCGGACCCACGCCGCGATGGTGGCGCGGGACCGGAAAAATGACTGAATTTGGGTCAAATCCCTCGTGGACGTGCCCAGCCGGCAGCGGCATGCTGGACGTTCGATGGCGCAAGATGCGGCGACGGATGGAGCGACCCCGGGCGACCAGGCCATGACGGGAGATCGCACCGGCAACGTGCTTCTCGTGGGGCTGCGCCCAAACGATGTGGCCCGCATCGCCCAGTCGCTGGAAGCCGCGGGCTACCAAACGCAGAGTCTGGAGCGGGACGGGGCGGCGCTCACCGCGATCGAGCAGCGCGATGCCGACGCGGCGCTGATTTCCGTAGTCGACGCTGGCGACGACGGGATGGAGTGGATCAGCAAAGCCAGGGAGCGTGCTCCTCACATGTGCATCGTCGCGGTCACGCCGAGCTCTCCGGAAGCCGTGGCGAGCGCGGTGCGGAGCGGCGCCGAGACCTGCGTTTTCGATCCCATCGACGAAGAGGGTCTGAACCCTGTGGTGGATCTCGCGTGCGAAAGAGCACGGCTGGCGAGAGATGCTTCCCGGTTCAAGCGGCGCGCACAAGAAACGCTGTCGGTCACCAACCTCGACGCGATCGTCGGCAACCACCCGGCCATGCAACGGCTGCTTCAAAAAGTGGCACACGTCGCGAAGACTCGATCCACGGTGTTGATCCACGGAGAGAGCGGCACGGGCAAGGAGCTCGTGGCCGCCGCCATCCATCAAAACTCGAAGAGGGCCACCGGACCATTCGTCCGGCTGAACTGCGCCTCGCTGAGCGAGGCCGTGCTGGAGTCCGAGCTTTTTGGACACGAGAAGGGCGCGTTCACCGGTGCCGCGGCGCGGCGCGAGGGGCGGTTCGAACAAGCCGACACCGGGACTCTGTTTCTCGACGAAGTCAGCGAGATCCCCAAGCCGACCCAGGTCAAGCTGCTCCGGTTCCTTCAGGAGCGCGAATTCGAACGAGTCGGCGGAAACGACACCATCAAAGTCGACACCCGAATCGTCGCCGCTACCAACCGCGAGCTGAAGGTCCTGGTCGAAGACGGCAACTTCCGAGAGGACCTATACTATCGTCTGAACGTCGTTCGACTCGACGTGCCGCCGCTGCGCGCTCGGCCGAGCGACATTCTGCTTCTCGCCGATCACTTTCTTCGCCAGAGCAGCGAGGAAAACGAGATCGACGTGCAGAGCTTCACCGAAGGCGCCACGCGGCTCCTGCTCGAGTACCCATGGCCCGGCAACGTGCGCGAGCTGCAGACCGCCGTCGAGCAGGCCGTCGTGCTCGCCGAGGGGCCGGAAATCGACACCGCCGATCTGCCCTCGTCCAGCTCTCAACCAGAAGCCGAGGTGCTGCGCATCATGATCCCCGGCGCGACGATGGACGAAATCGAGCGCTACGCCGTGCTGCAGACCCTAAAAGCTCTCGGCGGCTCGATCACCAAGGCATCGTCGATGCTGGGGCTGAGTCGTCGGACAGTTCAGTACCGACTGAAAGAGTGGGGGGTGACCGATCGCTCGTCCGGCTACTCCCAAGGCGCGACCGCCGGAGCAGATGGCAACGCCCAGAACGACCGTCACGACGACAATTCCCTCGACTGACCGTCAATGAACGATCCGTCGGCCACCCAGAGATGGCGTCGTCGGTTGAACTTGGAGAAAAAAAAATGAAGATCGCCGTCGTCTACAATCGCGAAAGCAATAGCGTCATCAACCTGTTCGGCGCCCCGAACCAGGAAAAGATCGGATTGAAGACGATCAAGCGCATCGTGGATTCGCTCAAAAGTGGTGGCCACCAAGTCATCGCCCTCGAAGGCGACAAGGACCTGGTGGACAAGCTCGAAGAGTTCATGCCTGCCGTCATCAAGCACGAGCGGCCTGGCATGGTGTTCAACGTCTCCTACGGCATTCAAGGGCAGGCCCGGTACACGCACGTGCCGAGCATCCTCGAGATGGTCGGCGTTCCCTACGTCGGATCCGGGCCACTCGCGCACTCTTTGGCGCTCGACAAGGTCGTCTCCAAGATGATCTTTCGACAGCAAGGGATCCCAACGGCGGATTTCTGCGTGCTCGAAGACTCGGACACACCCGTGCCCGAAGGGCTGGCCTACCCCCTCATCGTCAAGCCGAAGAACGAGGCCGTTTCTTTTGGCATCAAGATCGTCAACGACGAAGCCGAGCTCCGAGAAGCTGCCCAGGCGATCTTCGATCACTTCGACAAGCAGCCCGTGCTCGCCGAACAATACATCGATGGTCGCGAGGTCAATGTCGGCCTTCTGGGCAATGACCCGCCGGAGCCCCTGCCTGGCGTACTGCTCGACTTCGGAGCGGACGGCCCGAAGATCTACACCTACGAGGACAAGACACGAAAGTCCGGCCGCACGATTCAACCCGTGTGCCCAGCACCCCTGGGCGACGAGCTCACCGCGAAGGTGCAAGCCGTGGCGGTTCGCGCGTTCAACGCCTTGGGCTGCTACGACTGCGCGCGCGTGGACATGCGGATCGACAAGGACGACAACATCTTCGTACTCGAGGTCAACAGCTTGCCGAGCATGGGGGAGCACGGCTCCTACGTCGAAGCGGCTGGAGTTGCCGGGCTCGACTTCGCTGGACTCGCCAATCGCCTCGTCGAAGTCGCCAGCGCGCGGTACTTCGGCACTCCCGCGGCGGCCAGCATCAGCTTCGGCGGAGCGGATCCCGAGGACCAAGTCTTCAAGTTCGTGACCGAGCGGCGCGATCGACTCGAGCGGCGCTTGCGCGACCTCGAAGCGATGTCGAGCCGCACGGACGATCGAATTGGTCACCGGGAAATGGTGCGCCATTTAGGCAATCGCTTTTCCGAGCTCGGCTTCAAGGCGGCCAACGACCTGACCGACGACAACTGCGTCTGGACCTGGACAACGCCCAAGGGCATCGACGACGGACGCCTATTCATCGTGCAGCTCGACGTCCCGTACGATCCGCAAGCGGCGTCCCCGCCCTTCCGTCGCGACCCCGAGTGGCTGTTCGGCGAAGGCGTTGGCTCGTCCCGGGCTCCGATGGTCGTGCTCGAATACGCGCTCCGCGCAGCCAAATCGCTCAAGCGCTTGAAGAACGTACCGCTCGGGATTCTGGTCTACGGCGACGAAGGCCGGGACTGCGTCTACAGCGCCAAGACCATCAAGGCAGCGGCGGCCCGCGCCAAAGAGGTCATCGTTCTGCGCCCTGCTGGCGCCCGCGAAGAAGTTTTCACGAGTCGCCGAGGGGTGCGGAAGTATCGGTTCACGGTGGAGGGGAAACCACAACGGCTCGGGCAAGTCACCAAGAAGCCCCAGGTGCTTCGGTGGACTTGGAACAAGCTCGAGTCGTTGGCGGCGCTGAGCTCGCGCAAAGACCGGCTCGCTATCTCGGCGGTCGACATCAACGCCAGCCGATTCCCGATGCAGCTGCCACACCGAGTCGCCTCGACGGTTCTAGTCGGCTACGGCTCGACGAAAGCGGCGGACAGCGCCGAAGAGCGCATGCGTATTCTGCTCGGCAAGGACGAGTACCGCTGGGAGCTCGAATGTCTGTCGGACCGGCCGCCCATGGTGGATCGAGCCGGCAACAAGGCGCTGGCCGCCCAGTTCGCCAAGGCCGGCCAGAAGTGGGAGCTGGCCGTCGACACCGACTCCTCGGTCTGGCCCTCGGTCGCGGGGCTCGTGCCGGAAAGAGTGCCCGTCATCTGCGGTGTCGGTCCGGTGGCATGCGATCTCAACACGCCGATGGAGGGGGTTCAGCGGAGCAGCTTGCTGCGGCGCACTCTCTTGCTTTCTCAATATCTGGTTCATGAGGTCACGTGAAGAAACCTTCCGCATCGATCAACGACGAACGTGAGCTGAGCTCACCCTTTCACTTCGAGCCACAACGCTTCGGCGCCTCACCACACGGCATGGTCGCAGCGCAGCACTGGGCGGCGACCGAAGCGGGGGTGCGGATCCTCCGAGAAGGCGGCAACGCCATGGATGCCGCGGTCGCCACCGCCTTTGCCCTCGGGGTGTGTGAGCCGGCGGCGTCGGGGCTCGGTGGGCAAACGATGATGATGGTGCACAGCCGAAAGACGGGGAAAACGTTCGCCCTCGACGGTTCGTCTCGCGCCCCCAACCGAGCGATCCCGGGCTCGCTCAGCTCGGCCGAGATCCGCCGTGGCTACAAGGCGACGACGGTACCGAGCACACCGGCGACGCTCGGCTATGCGCTGAAGCGCTACGGAAAGCTCGATCTCCCAACCGTTCTCGCTCCGTCGATCGAGCTCGCGGAGAACGGCTACCCCGTCAGCCAACTGCAGCACGCGCTCACCAAACGGGAGCGCAAGGCTCTGCGCGGTGGGACCGCCGGGCCGTTTTTTCTCAAGGACGGAAAAACGGTATTCCCCGCGGGCCACACCTTCCGACAGCCGGCGCTGGCCCAGACCCTGCGACGCCTCGCCAAGGCCGGTACCGACGACTTCTACACGGGCCGAATTGCGCGAGCGATCCACGCCGACATGGTGAAAAACGAGGGGCTCATCCGGAAGGACGACCTCGCGCAGATCCCGCGCCCCATCGAGCGGCGCCCGCTCGCCGGGTGGTTCCTCGGTCGACGCGTGATGACCATGCCGCCTTCGGGTGCGGGACGCATGCTCATCGAGCTGATGAACATCCTGAGTCACCTTCCGGAGAAGCGCCGGCGCATCGACACGCCGATGGGCGCGCTCTACCTCGCCGAGACCGTGCGGCGAGCCGTCATGGATCGAACCGATCGTCCGTTCGATCCGAACTACTACGCCCAGATCAACACCAAGCGCATGCTCAGCGACGAATACGCCAAGAAATGCGTAAAGGAGATCGATCGACGCGTGCGAACGAGCGGTGAGACCACCCATCTTTCGGTGATGGACCGAGACGGGAACGTCGTCGCCCTGACTCAGTCGATCGAACGAGTCTATGGCTCGTGCGCAGTCACCGAAGATCTCGGATTCCTCTACAACAACTACATGATGGCCTTCGAGCACGAGGATATCTCGCACCCATACTACTTGCGCCCGAACGCCGTACCGTGGGCGAGCGTCGCACCCACCATCGTCTTCGAAGGGCGGCGCCCCTGGCTGTGCATCGGGTCGCCAGGCAGCGAACGCATCGCTCCGGCGATTGCGCAGGTGCTCTTGAGACTGAAAAAGCAATCCCCGTTCGACGCTGTCAGCGCGCCACGGCTCTACTGCAATCTCGACCGCAAGGTCTCGCTCGAAGCGTCGCGCATGCGCACGGACGTGCCCGAGCTTCTCGAGAAGTATGGCTTCACCATCGACCGGCGCGACGCCTACTCTTTCTACTTGGGCTGTGTGCAGCTGGTGCTCCGCGAAGGGGATTCCTTCATCGGCGTCGCGGATCCTCGGCGCGACGGCGCGGCGGATGGCCCGCGAGCATGAAGCGTCCGATCTTGATTTCGGTGCCTCACGCCGGCCTCCGGGTGCCGAACGAGGTGCAATCGCTCTGCATCCTCACCGAGCAAGAGGTCATCGACGACGGCGACGTCGGTGCTGCGCAGATTTACTTTTCGCTCCGCGAAGAGGTGGGAGCGTTCGTCACCACCGACGTCGCCCGCGCGATCGTCGACATCAATCGCGCCGAGGACGACCGGCGCAAAGACGGAATCGTCAAAACCCATACGTGTTGGGACGTGCCGATCTATCGCGAGCCTCTTTCCGACGAGCTCGTCGAGCAACTGATCGATCGTTACCACCGGCCCTACCACCGTCGGCTCAGCGAACTCGGCCGCTCAGGGTCGTTTCGTTTCGCCGTCGACTGCCACACCATGGCGGCCAAGGGGCCACCGGTAGGCCCGGATCCCGGCGTCGAGCGCCCGCTCATTTGTCTCGGTAACGGTCGCGGGGTCACCTGCCCCGACGCGGAGATGGAGCGTATGGCCAAGTGCCTCGACGAGGCCTTCGGCGCGCCGATTGCCATGAACGAGCCGTTCGCCGGCGGATACAACGTGCGCGCGCACCACGAGGACCTTCCGTGGATCCAGCTCGAAATGTCCCGCACGCCCGAGTTTTCCAACGAAGAAAAGTCGAAGCGTGTGACGGCGGCCCTCCTGAAGTGGGCCGAGCAGCTCTGAGCTGCCCTGAACCGCTCTGAACCGCTCTGAACCGCTCTGAACCGGGCGCTCAGCCGAACTCGAGCGGTTGCCCCTCGGCCTGCCAACCGTTGAGCCCGCCCATCAGGTTGCGCACGTTCTTGTAGCCCATCGACTTGAGGATGATCATCGCGCTGAGCGAGAGCTTGCCGACGTTGCACACCGTCACGATCGTCCCGTCACGATCATCGGGCAAGTCCGAGGCCCGCTCGAATAGCTCCGCGAGCGGATGGTTCACCGAGCCTTCGATGTGCTCTTCCCCGAACTCCTCGGCGGTGCGCACGTCGATCACCACGGGCGGGGGATCCCCGACGAGTAATTCGTCGAGCTGACCGACGTCGATGACGTCGTCCGACTTGCGGGCCGCGTCGAGCATCGAGCGCAGGGTCACTTCCTCGGGGCTCGGCCCCGAGCTCGCCTCTTTCGTCGCTGCCGGGAAAAGCTTCGGCAGATGGCGCCGAACCGACGTCGTGTACTTGAAGATGCTGTCGGGAAACACGACGACGACGATCAATCCCTTTTCGTCCGGAATCATCCGGAGCGCGCCGGCGAGCGCCATGCCCGAGCTCGGCCCGGCAATGATGCTCTCCTCGCGATTCAGCTGTAGGCACATCGCGAACGCCTCTTGGTTGTCGATCTCCACCTGCTGGTCGTATTCGTCGGGTTTGTAGAACGACGTCTGCGAGAGCTGACGGATGCTGCGTACCCCGGGGATGTCGTGACCCTCTGCGGGGTGCACGCCCATCACCTTGACCGACTGGCTCTTCTCCTTGAGGAACCGACCGGTGCCCGTGATCGTGCCGCAAGTGCCGAGCCCAGCGACGAAGTGCGTCACCTTTCCGTCGGTTTGCCTCCACACCTCGGGGCCGGTCGTACGGTAGTGCGCGTCGGGGTTGGCTTCGTTTTCGTATTGGTTGAGCTGGGTGAAGTCGGGCAAATCCGCGATTTCTTGCGCCTTGGCGATTGCACCTTCCGGGGCACCTGGCGCCGGACACAAGCTGTCGTCGAGCTCGATGACGTCGCACCCGAAGAACCGCATCACGTCGCGTTTCTCCTGCGGGATGGCGTCGGACAGGGGCGTCGTCAACGAGTACCCCTTGGCGTTCGCGAGCATGATGAGTCCCATGCCCGTGTTGCCGCTCGTCGCCTCGACGAGTTTCTTGACGTCGCCGAGCTGGCCCTGCTCTTCGGCTCTCTTGAGCATGCTCGAAGCCACACGGTCTTTGACGGCGCCAAAGGGATTGTACCACTCGAGCTTGGCGTAGACTGTCGTGTGCTCGTAGGGGGTAACGTGATTCAGCCGGACGAGCGGGGTGGGGTTGTGCTCGTTGCTCAGCAGCCCGAGCATCGACTCGTAGACGCGCGTAGAGTGATCGTTCATCGCTAGGCCCGGAAGGCTAGGCCGCGCGGGCCGATCGCTCAACCCTCCTTCGGCCCGCTGTGCCCCTGCGCAGGTGCGTCAGGGCGGGAGCACTTCGCAATCGATGTAGGTGCAAGCCTGGGGTGAGCTCGGATCGATATCGCCCGGGAGCGCCGTCCCGACGTTTCCGATGACACCGCCAGTGCAAAATGCCCCTCTCAGACCGAGAGATGCGATGACCGTCCGCTGCCCAACCGTCGCGCTACCGCATCCGCCGAGGCTGAGCACGCACCGGTACCGCCTGCGGTCGACTTCATTTTCGAAGGTCGCGTCGCCAGAGCCGTCGACCGCCAAGAATTCGAGCGTGTCCCCGAAGTCCGGACAACGCGACGGGCATGTGCCGTTTGTGCAGTGCCCGCTGCAATCGAACATCATCTCTTCGGTCTCGCCTGTCTGAAACGTGTCGCAGCCAGGGTTGGGACCCGGGCCGCAGACCGTTTCGGTCACGCAGACGCCCTCGACGAGGTTGCCGTCGGAATCACAAACGTCGGTGATCGAACCGTTCGTCCCGCTCACGGTCCCTCTATCGGCGGGATCGGGGGTCGGCGCCATGCCGGCGTCCGCCAGGCAGGCCGTCGTGATGGGGGCGCCGCCTGCTCCAGCGCCGCCCCCCGTAGAAGCGCCGCCCGAGCCGGTGGTGCCGCCCGTCGAGGCGCCGCCGGAACCGGTACTGCCACCCGAACCGGCACGACCTCCGGAGCTAGTACTGCCGGCGGAACCTCCGCTGCTGCTCGCCCCGCTTCCCGCGTTACCGCCCTGTGCCGACCCGGCGTTTCCACCCGATCCCGAATTGTCCGACGTGCTGCCGCTGCAACCGAGCAGCAGTACGCATCCCATCGCCAAGCCAACGATCACCCTCATACGACGATCCTACCACGCTGCCTGACGCGTTCACGTCGAACCGTGTGACTTAGCCCTACAGGTCGAATTCGTTCTCGTCCGAAACTGGAATCAGCGACCGGATCTTTTTCTCGTCCTGGATCATCTCGAACGCGAGCTCCGCCGTCTTCACGGCCTCTTCGACTGTCTTGAAGTGGATGTAGCAAGTGTCTCCCTCCGAATCGCACTCCATGCCGTCGGTCACGGCTTCGAGTCCGGCGGTGAGCCGCGCGGCGAGCACGAGCCCCTGCACGCCAGTCCCGTTCAGGTAGTAGTCATCGATCGTGTCGGTGCCATGGGTTTGCTTCAGCCAGTCCCAGTCCTCGAACGCCAGCCGCACGTCTTTCCATTCGGTGTCGAGCGCGTTGAGTAGCGCGAACGGTGCGAACGTGGTGCGGTCCCAGCCTTCTTCGTCCCAGATCGGATTTTTCATCGTTTGGACCCGCTAGCATACGGATCACCTGAGAATGTAGAAGTCAGCGCTGACTGAAATGCCGCGTCGCCGGCCCCGATTGCCCTAGGCCGAAATCCGGCGCTTGCGCAGGATCGGAGCTACGCGTCGGACACAGGAGAAAAAACGTGCGAATGGCCCCGAGAATCCGCGAACGAAGCGTCCTCACACGACGGATCTCCAGGCTACTGAGCGCGGCATTGCCGACCTTGGCGCTGGCTAGCGCGTGCGGAGGCAGCGGCGGCAGTGACGATGGCAGCGTCATCGGCACGACCGGCGGCACCGCGGGCATGGACTCCGGCACGGCCGGGATGAACACGGGCGGTACGGGCAACGTCATCGGCGGCACTGGCGGAAACGGAGGAGGCGCTGCGGTCGGCGGCATCGACTCGGGCACTGCGTGCTCCACGAGCGTTTTCGAGGGCGAGGTCGCACCGCTCGACATGTACATCCTGATGGACCGCTCTTCGTCGATGACCGGCCGTCCGTGGGACGGGGTGAAGCAAGCCATTGCCGGCTTCGTCAACGCGCCGAGCAGCGTAGGAAGCTCGGTGGGTTTGCAGTTGTTTCCCATCGGCGGCAGCGCCGATTGTCCGGGCAGTGCGCCTTGCACTCAAGGTTGCGTTCAGTTCGGCGGCACGTGCATCCCGGACGCCACGGGCATGCTCTGCGCTGCCTCGGACTACTCGCCGCCGCGCGTGGCCATCGCGCCGCTTCCCGGCGTCGCTCAGCCAATCATCGACGCGATGAACGACAAGGATCCGAGCGGCGGCACACCGACCTTGCCGGCGATGCAGAGCGCCGTGGACATCGCGACGGCTCACGCGCTGACCGACCCTACTCGCCGGACGATCATCGTGCTCGCCACCGATGGCGCCCCTAACGATTGCAGTAGCACCATTGCGGCCGTCGCCGCCGAAGCCGCACGAGCGGCGGCGCACGTTCCGCCGGTAAACACCTTCGTCGTCGGCATCGGCAACGTCGTGGGCATGAACGAAGTCGCCACGGCCGGCGGCACCAACGAAGCCCTCATCGTCGAGCTCGCCACGATAGCTGACGATTTTCTGAGCACCATGAACCTCATCCGCGGCGCCGCACTGAGTTGTGAGTTCCCCATCGGCGACCAAGCGCCGAACGGCGACCCCATCGACTTTCGAAAGGTCAACGTGCTCATGGGCGCGCCTGGGGCTGCGGACGAGACGATTCCCCAGGCCCCGAGCCAAGGGGGATGCCACGTCACACTCGGTGGTTGGTACTACGACGACGCCATCTCGCCGACGAAGATCACCATCTGTCCGGCGTCGTGCGACGACTTGCGCAGGAGTCTGGGCAAGATCCAGATCCAGCTCGGGTGCGTGACCGAAACGCTGCCGCGCTGAGCCGAGCTGCTTTCAGCTTCATTGGCGACGTTCCATCGGAGGACAGCGCGGTGGTTTCGGAGGACAGCGCGGTTGTTTCAAAGGGACAGCGCGGTGCTCGTCGCTTCGGGACGTCGACCCGGCTTTGCAACTCGTCTCGTCGCGCGATATTCTTTGGTAGCGAGGGCACTTATGGCTTGGGTGAAGATGAACCTGCTTTGGCCACTTCTGACCGTTGGAGCAGTTGGGCTCGCAGGGTGTGGCGCTGGCGAGACTTTCTCCACGCTCGGCGAGGCTTGCAGCACTGACTCGAACTGCACGTCGGACCAGACCTGTGATCCGGCGACGTCGACCTGCGTCGTTGCGGACGGCGGCGGTTCCGGCGGTTCCGGGGGGACGGGCGGTTCCGGGGGGACGGGTGGTTCCGGGGGGACGGGCGGTTCCGGGGGGACGGGCGGCGCCGGGGGGAGCGGCGGCACGAGTGGAAGCGGGGGAACTAGCGGAACCGGTGGGGGACCTGGAGGAACTGGCGGAACCGGCGGCAGCGGTGGAGGAACTGGCGGAACCGGCGGCAGCGGTGGAGGAACTGGCGGCGGCGGAACTGGCGGCGGCGGAACCGGTGGGTCCGGTGGCGGCGCTGGCATGGCCGGCGGGGCGGGGATGACCGGCAGTGGCGGTATGGCCGGAAGTGCTGGCACTGCGGGCACGGCGGGAGCCGCCGGGATGGCGGGCGCCGCTGGCAGCGCGGGATCGGCCGGCGCTTCCGGGAGCGGGGGCTCTGGCGGAGGCGGCGGTTGCATGGGTGCCGCGGACTGCGATTTCCTCGACACCTCACCCGAGTGCAATGGCGATCTGCTCGAGCACACCGAAGGCGTGTGCGTCTCGGGGACTTGCTCGCCGACGACGGTGCTGGACCAGGACTGCGGCGCAGCAACGACGGCGCCAATGTGCTCGCCGCTCGCTCAGCAGATAGAGCACACGCGAGGATTCTGCGACAGCGACGCTTGCATGACCGAGACCGTGGTCGACGCCATCTGTCCCGGCGCGATGTGCATCGCCGGCGATCCGCCGAGCCATGTTCCGGGGGAAACCTGCGTGGGCGGGGGCGGTCCGCCCATGTGCCTCCCTGGCGGGCCGACGGCGTCGTGCAACCCGTCCCCTGTTCTCGAATGCCGCAACCGAAGCGAGGTCATCCGTAACGTCGGCACGTGCGCGCCCGACACCGGATGCGGACAGACAGGGTCGGTCGAGTTCGACTGCGACAACCAGGCGGGGACCCAGTGCAGCGCCAGCTTCACCATGACCGTCGACTACAACTGCCGGTGCGACACGGGCGCCGGCGTGAGCCCGCCGTGCTCCTGCGACCGGGACGCCGTCCCATGCAATCCGGGTGTACTCTACTCGCAGTGCCTCGATCCTTCCCGGCTTCTCACCTGCGCGGCCACCGGGCAGTGCATTGGCACCGTCGGTGGTCCCGGCGTGTGTGCCGGTTGCTCGGTCCTCCTATGTCCGCCGGGGGCGCCGTGCGGGTCGAACGGTGGCCCGCCCGCCTGCGGCGGATAGAAGCTGCCCTGCTCACTCACACGAGCAAAGCGGATCACCGGGTTTGCAGTTGCACGGCTTCGGTAGCGGTTTCTTCTGCGTCTGCACCTTCTTTGCACCGACCTTCGGCGCCGCGCCCGCCTTCGGTTCGTTGCCCGCGCGCGTGCCACCGTCGGAGCCAGTCTTGGTGCTCTCCGCGGCGGCTTTCTCCGCGGCGGCTTTCTC
>JAJDAH010000005.1 GCA_029261965.1 Polyangiaceae bacterium | reverse complement strand
ATGACGTCGTCCTCCCCAAGGCCCGCGGTCGATGAACCTGCGGGAACGAGCTGACCGATCCCCTGGTGAGGACGCGACTCGTTGAAGTAGCGGACGTACTCGATCAACGTCTCGAGCAAGTGCTGCTCGCTGAGGATAACGACATGGTCGAGGCAGTCGCGCCGGACGCTGCCGAGAAAACGTTCGCACACCGAGTTCATAAGCGGAGCCTTCACCGCGGTGCGCAGGACCCGCGTCCCTGCGCCCTTGGCGGCTCGGTCAAAGTCCTGCCCGAACTTATTGTCGTTGTCCCGGATGATGAACCGCGGCCCCTCGCCGAATGGCGTGGCGTTTCTCATCTGCTGAGCAACCCATGTCGACGTCGGTCTGCGCGTCACGGCGAGGTGAACGACCTTCCTCGAGCCGCGCTCGATGATGAAGAACGCGAAGATGGGCCGGAACCAGATGTCGTAGACCTGCAGGAAGTCGCACGCTCAGGTTTGGTGAGCATGGTTGTCGAGAAACGTCGACCAGCTCTGCCCCCAGGGACGCGGTCCTCGCGTCTGACGCATGTACTTCTGGATCGTCCGCTTGCAGACGTGGATGCCGAGCTTCAAAAGCTCGCCGCGGATGCGCTCTGCGCCCCAGAGCTGATTCTCCATGGCCATGCGACGGATGAGCTCGATGGTCTCGGGTGCGATGCGCGGCTCGCGTGACTTCGCCTTCGACTTAGCTCGCCAGAACAACCGGAATCCCTTGCGATGCCAGCGAAGCACGGTCTCCGGTTTCACGAGCAGCGTCGCGTTCTGCCAGCCTTTCGTGATGGCGGCGAGGCCGACCATGAACGCCCGCTCGCAAGGACGGAGCAGGGGCGTCTTGATGCGGCGCTCCGCGACGATGAGCTGTTGGCGGAGGAGCGCATTTTCGGCGAGCAGGGTTGGGCGGGAGCGGAAGACGTCGCTGGCTAGCCCCGCCGCGATGCTCGGGCGCGGACGCAGCAGCTCGAAGATGGCATGGCGAGCCGTCTTCGCGGCGCGACTCGCCATTTCGGACATTCGCTTTACGACGGTGCGCACTACGCTTCAGATCATGCCCACGACGAGGTGAGGCACAATCTTGTGCTTCCCCAGAACTTCAATGATCCTGGCCCGGACCACGGTGTTAGCCAGGACACGTGATGTCAGCGTTGCGCGCGCTCCAAAGTGGGCCACCAAGTGGGCCAAACGGCGGGCCCGACTCCGCCGACCCGGCTCCCCCTCCCCTTCGCGGACTCTCTAGCCGATTGGAATCGTTGCCCTTTGCGAGCGCTGCTTCCAGTCGGGGCGAGTGGATTCGAACCACCGACCCCTTGACCCCCAGTCAAGTGCGCTAACCAGACTGCGCTACGCCCCGAGGTGTCCGCGTATTTGGGTTCGCGGACGTTAGTCCAGCTCGGCCCGAATGCAAGCTCGTCGGCCGAAAGTCCCCGGGGCAGGGCCTCTCGGTAGGCGATTTGCTAGTGTGGCGGAGCAGGCGGACTAGCCACGCCCGCCACTCAGGCGTGCGCCGGCTCGGGCGAGATGACGGGCAAGGCGCCGGTAGAGCTCGCTCGAGAGCTCGGGGTCGCTTTGGCAGACTTCGTTGAAGTCGTCGGCGCGCAGGCGCAGCAACCGGGTGCGCTCCTCGCAGACTGGAGGCTCGGTGCCCGAGGTGACGCCAACAAGCGACTCTGGAAAGAGAAGCGCGCCAACGCCGACCCGACGGTCGTCCGCGTAGCGAATCATTCCATCGAGAACGATGTAACAGACGAGGTCACTCGCCACGACTCGTGGAACGATGTCATCTTTGCTGATTTCTACCTCGACTGCGGCGGCGAGAGCCGCGAGCACGCCCGGCATCGGAAGGTCCTGAAGCAGCGGAGTGGCGCGAGCTCGTTCGAGATCGGACGCGGCGAGGCCGCGATCATCAGTCTCCCGCACGACGAATCGATCGTTGATCTCCACGACGAGCGCCGTAGCGTTGTCCCGACCCTTCAGGCCAGCGCGCGCAACCAGAGCCTGGGCGGCGGACTCCGCGCTGGGTCTTCTCAACAGATCCGTCAGCTCGGCTTCCGAATCGATCTGCCCGTGGATACCGTCGGTACAGATGAGGATGCGATCGCCACGACTGAGGTCGACGAAGAGTGTGTCGACGGTGATGGAATCGCTCAGCCCGACGGCGTTGAGAAGGCGGTTCTGCGAACGCTGCTTGCGGGCCGCGTGCACGAGACCCGTAGCCTTGAGTGCTTCGAGCTGCGCGTGATCCTGCGTGAGCTGGAGCATCGCGCTCGTCCGGGCGAGATAGACCCGACCGTCCCCCGCATGCGCGACGAAGGCGTGGCCACGCGCGAGCCAGACCACGTCCAAGGTCGTACCCATGTTCGAATAGTCTTCCCGCGTGCTTGCTTCTTCGCGGACACGCGCGTTGGCTCGTTCCACCGCTTCCCGCAATCGCTGAAACACCCGGCGACGAGTCTCCAAGTCGGGGGTGGTGACCCACCCTTCGATGGCCCGTTGCGCACGCCCGCCACGAAGCGACCTTTCCACCTCGTCGATCGCGATGCGTGCCGCGACGTCGCCGGCGGAGTGGCCCCCCATGCCGTCGGCCACCGCGAACATCGCCAGATCGATCGCGATGCGGTGCACGTCTTGGTGCTTGTCACGAATTTTCCCGCGGTCCTCGGCGCTCGCCGTAGTGACGCGGTAATCGAATCTGGGCACGATGTCCGGCACGGAGGCGGCAGCATACACTTGACCTGAGCCCTCGATGTCGGCTTGGTTCTGCGGATGCGGGTTCTCGGCATCGAAACGTCGTCGCCTCAGGGCTCAGTGGCCTTGGTCGAGGACGGAGCTCGAGTTTCGGCCAGAACCCACCGGCAGACCGGAGCGCACGCCGAGGCGCTAGTCGGCCTGCTCGACCAGGCACTGGCGGATGCGGGTTGGACACGGGCCCAAATCGACCGAGTGGCTGTCGGGGTCGGGCCAGGCTCGTTCACGGGACTGCGGGTCGGCATCGCGTTCGCTCGCGGCATTGCCATGGGCATCGATGTTCCGCTTTGCGGGGTGGGCTCGCTCGAAGCCATGGCCCGGGCGGTGCCCCCCGAGGTGGTCGGCCAACGCTGGTCGATGGTCGACGCCCGGCGCGCCGAGCTGTTCGTGGGCGCCTACAGCGTCGACGGTCGAGAGATCCTGGCTCCGCGCGCCGTGCGGACGGGAGGGGTCGAGTCCTTGCTGCCGAAAGACGAAGACTTCGTAGTGGTGGGCGAGGCTCTGGCGGAAGCCGAAACACGCTGGCCCACGCACCGGAGCCCAACGAGCGACCTACCGCATGCACTTTGGACCGGGATCGCCGGAGCCAGCTCCAACCGAAGCGCGGACCCAGCCTACGTGCGCGAAGCTGACGCGATCGTGCCGGTACTGCCGCCCTCGCCCCTCATGGAGCGATGACAGTAAAGCGATAACACCGCAGATCGGACCCGGGTCGCGCCCCTCTCCCCTGGCGGGCGCAGTGCTCTGCTAGCATGCGCCTCGATCCATGGCCGCCGCCGAAAGCCCCGACGAACGCCTTCTGACGCGCTTCGGCCGTCAGTTCACCGCCGGCGACGTACTCTTTCGCGAAGGAGGAGACGCCACCGAAGCATTCCTACTTCAAGACGGCCGAGTTCGGCTGATCAAGCGCATGGGCGCGCTGGAACGAAGCCTCCGCGTGCTGCGCCCCGGGGACCTGTTTGGTGAGTCAGCTCTGACGTCGGGCACCGCCTACGGTTCCACCGCCGTCGCGTTGAGTGCCGGCACCGCTCTCGCCCTCGACCAAACGACTTTTCAGCAAGTACTTTCGAGTTCACCCCAGGTCGCTCCGCGGGTCGTTCAACAGCTCGCCCGGAGACTCCGCGAGGCCGAGGACCAAATCGAGCTCTTGATGCTGCGGGATTCGCGGATGAAGGTCGTGGTGGCACTGCTCAAGCTCGCCCAGCAGTTCGCCGGAACCGCCGACACGACAATCTTTTCGATCTCACCGCTCGAGCTGTCGGTGCGAGTCGGCCTCGACGTCGAGACCGTCAAACGAAACGTCCAACAGCTTCGCGACGGCGACTACGTCCGGATCGCCGACGAGCGCATCGAGATCCCGGACATCGAGGCGCTGCGCGAGCTCCACGGCCTGCTCAATGTCAAAGACCAGGTGCTCGGCGGGGCGGAGCGCCGACCACTCTAGGCACTGTGCTCGCTCGCGGCCCGCCGCCGCGTTTCTTGGCCGTCCCGCCGCGGGCAGGTTACCCCGTCCTGCAGACGAGTAGGAGTGCGCCATGAGCCCGAAGAGTGCGAAATTCAAAGGATTGCTCGGCACCGGGCTGATCGCCGTCGCCACCGCGTGCGGGGGATCCTCCCACAAGGAGGTTCGGGACCCCTACGCGCACAGTCTCAGCGAGTACGACGTCGCCAAGGACCTGTGGCTGCGGCAGAACCGGGCCCGCGAAGCGCTCAAGCACGCTCTGGACGCGGTGGAAATGGACAAGCAAAACTCCGACGCCGCGCACCTCGTCGCCCTGATCTACCTGAAGTTTTGCGAGCGCTCGGAAACCGAAGGCATGGGCGCCTTGGACGAGTGCAAGCTCGCCGAGGCCGAGCGCCACGCGCGTCTCGCCCTGGCGTCGAAGTCCGACTTCCTCGAGGCGAAAAACACGCTGGGGCTGGTGCTGATCCACCGCAAGCGCTACCGGGAAGCGGTTTCCGTGCTCTTGCCGCTGGCGGAGGACATCCTCTACCAGACCCCTGAAATTGCTTGGGGAAACCTGGGCTGGGCGTATCTGCAGCAGGGAAATCTGACGCGCGCCATCGACGCGCTTCAGCGGTCAGTCGCCGCCGAGCCCAGCTTTTGCGTCGGCTGGTACCGGATGGGGCTTGCTCGAATGCGACGGAAGAACCTCCAAGCCGCTGACGAAGCCTTCACCGAGGCGCTCACCCGCGACCCTCGGTGCCAGGGCCTCCAAGCCGCGTACCTCCAGCGCGGACACGTCCGTCGCGCGCTGGGTCGCGACCAAGCTGCCAAGGAGGATCTCGAGCACTGCGTGAAGCTCGGAAAGCGGACCAACGACGGGAAAGAATGCGCCTCGCTTCTCGCAAATCTGCAGTACTCTCGCGCCCCTGAATGGGGTCGATCGGTCAATACCTTCGCGAGCATCGTGAAGCGAAGCAGATGAGTCTCGAGGAGCTCTCGAGGGCGACACGCGTGCCCTCGAGCAGCGTCGAGCGGATCGAAGCCGACCAATTCGACGAGCTGCCCGGCGAAGTGTTCGTTCGCGGCTTCCTCAAGTCCTACGCTCGGGCCGTCGACCTCAATCCAGACGACGTCCTGGCGCGATACACGGCCAGCAGACGGGTCGCTTGGGTCACCCCGCTGCCGATCACTTCGGCGGCGACCAAGCCGGCGCGGGGCCGGCGATTCGGCGTCGCGATCGCTTTCGTTCTGCTGCTCATCTTGTTCACCCTCGCGCTGAGCATCGTGCTCAAACCCCGGGGGCACGACATGCCTCAGGAGCTGTCGCAGACCGACAGCGCCGCGCGCCACCGGGCCTGAGGTGGCACGCGCCTCATCGCGCCGCGCCGCCCGCTCTCATCGAACTCGCGCCCTGTTGCTGAGGCGAGTCGACTACTCGGACTCGGACCTGGTGCTCACGCTGCTGACCGAAAGCGTCGGACGAGTCTCGGCGCTCGCCCGTGCGGCGCGCAAGAGTCGCCGACGCTTTGGGGGATCACTCGAACCGATGCACACGCTCAGAGTGCAGCTCGACGAACGCGACGGTGTCGAGCTTCTGACGCTGAAGGAGGCGAGCATCGACTGCGCCAGACACCATCTCGTTTCGGCGTTGAGTCGGCTCGAGGCGGCCGGACGCGGCCTCGGTTGGGTTCGTCGGTCGGCACCCGCGCACTCGGCCGAACCCGAGACTTGGCGCGCCACGATCGATTTGCTCGATCGACTCGACGACAAGGATGGACTCGTTCAGCCGGACGTCCATCTCGCCGAGTTCGGGCTCCGACTCTTGCGCGCCACTGGTTGGGGACTCGACCTCGAGACGTGCGTGCAATGCGGCAAGAAGTGTGAGCCGACCCAGGCAGCCATGGTGGAAGCCGCGCGCGGCGGATTGGTTTGTCGATCGTGCGGCGGGGCGCGTCGCAAGATGGGCGGGGAGCAACGGGCTCGACTGGCTGCCGCTAGCCGCGGTGAAAGCGGTGCGCTACGGGCCGACGAGGCGACGTTGGCGATGGCGCTCGTCGAGGACGCCCTCCGTGCCCACGCCGGCCTGGAAATGACCGCTCGGTAGCAGAAAACCGGAGCAAAACTCGGCCCTTTGGCGTTTTGCGGGGTACAGGCGAAACGTGGGCGAGCGAGCCGCGGACACCGACGAAGGGGCGGCTGAGCGGCGACGCATCACCAGCACGGCGGGAGTGGTCGCCTTGGGCACCTTGTCGAGCCGGGTGCTCGGCCTACTGCGTGATCAGGTCTTGGCGGCAGTCTTCACCCGGGCAGCCACTGACGTATTTTTCGTGGCGTTCGTGATCCCGAACGTGCTTCGGCAGTTGCTCGCCGAGGGAGCGACGCACAACGCGGTGCTTCCGGTGCTCACCAAGACCAAGGAGCATGACGGCGAGCAGGAGGTCGTGCGGCTGTATCGCTCGCTTCGAGGGCTGAGCATCGTCGTGCTGGGCGCTGTCACCATTCTCGGCGTCGTCTTTGCGCCGACCCTCGTGGACTTGTTCGCTTCGGGCTACCGGCAACACGGCGAGCAGTACCAACGCACCGTGGAGCTCACTCGCTGGATCTTTCCGTACATCTTCTTCATGGGCACGTTCGCCCTCGGGGTAGCTGCGCTCAATACCTATCGTCGGTTCGTCGTGACGAGCTTCGCCCCCGGTCTGTTGAACGTCTGTTTCATCGGCGCGTCGCTTTCGCTGCCGGCCTTTCTGATCGCACGGGGACACGATCCGGTCCTCGCTCTCGCCGTGGCCGTGCTCGTCGGTGGAGCGATGCAAGTCGTCGCCCAGTGGCCGAGCTTGGCAAAGATCGGCCTCTTGTCGTTTCCGAGCTTCGCGTTTTCCCACCCGGGGGTTCGGGAGGTGTTGCGTCGCATGGCTCCGGCCTTGTTCGGCACCGGCGTCTACTGGATCGACGTGCTGCTCGCGCGCCGCTTCCTGTCCGAGCTCGACGTCGGGTCGCAGAGCTACTTCGCATGGGCGCTGAGGCTCTGTGATTTTCCGCAGGGCATCTTCGTCATGGCCCTGCAGACTGCCGCCCTACCGAGTCTCGCGGCCCTGGCGGCACGCGGCGACACCGTGGAGCTACGGAAGACGTTTGCCTACGGGCTTCGTCTCGCCACCTTCGTCGGTATTGCGGCGACGGTGATGTTCGTGGCCCTCGCCGAGCCTTTGGTCGTGGCGATCTTCGAGCGCGGAGCTTTCGACGCGAAGTCGTCATCGGAAACGGCGCGTGCACTGATGGCACAGGGGCTCGGGATTTGGATGGTCGCCGCCGTTCGACAACTCGTCGCCACTTTCTACGCCATCGGTGACACTCGGACGCCGGTGGTCGTGGCGGCCATCGATCTCGCCGTATTCGTCAGTCTGGCCCTGACCTTGCGGGGCCCGCTCGGGCACGTGGGGATAAGCCTCGCAGTCACCGGAGCGGTGTTCGTGCAAATGGTGCTTCTCTGGGTGCTGCTCCGGAGAAAGCTCGGTCACGTCCACTTCGGCGAAATCGCCGTTTCTGGCGCGCGCACCCTCGGGGCAGCGGCGCCAGCGGGCCTCGCGGCGCTATACTTGGCAAGATGGCTCGATTCCGTCGCGGGCCCAGGTTTGCTCGGCCGCGCGCTACCCGGCATCTTCGGAGTGCTGCTTTTCGGCACCATGTTTCTCGCCGGCGCCCGACTACTCCGAAGTCCCGAGCTCCTCGCGATCCTCGAAGCCTTCCGCCGACGCACCTCGAAAGCCTGACCATGCCGCCCTCCCCAGAAGTACACGAATCTCGATTCGTGGCCGCGGCCACCCGCCTCGGCGATCTTCCGCCCCCGACATTGCTCGAAATAGCGTTCGTCGGACGCTCGAATGTCGGCAAGAGCAGCTTGATGAACGCGCTTCTCGGTCGCCGCAATCTCGTCCGGACGAGCTCGACACCGGGCTGCACTCGCGGATTGAACTTGTTCGAGGCCAAGCTCCGAGATGGCGCGATTCTCCGGCTCGTCGACTTGCCCGGCTACGGTTACGCCAAGCGGTCGAAGACCGAGCGCGACAGCTGGGCGAGTCTCGTCGAGAGCTACTTGCTCGAGCGCCCCTCACTTGCCGCAGTCGTCGTGATCGTCGACGTTCGTCGCGGTGTCGAGCAAGACGACGCCGACGCGATCGAGCTTGCTCGCTCAGCGCCGCGGGTGTCGCGTCAGCCGGTCGGAGTCGTCGTCGTAGCCACCAAGACAGACAAGCTCGCGGCCTCGGCGCGCAAACCCGCGCTGAAGAAAGTGCGTGCTAGCGGGCACCGGGTCGTCGGATTCTCGTCGAAAGACCCCACGACGACCGCCGGACTGTGGCAGGCCATCCGGCGCACGACTGGCTTGGGCTCCCCCGACCCTCAGGGGACGGTCCCGATGGCTTCGCCCGCGTCCAGCTCGCGTCCGCAATCGCCGTAGATTGAGAATCGGTGTTTCGTGCCGGGGATCTCGAATCGCCAAGCCGGGCCTACCGCCGACCGGTAGTACTGGATGCGCGCGAGCAAACGATCGTCCGCGCCTTTTTCGATGGCGCGCTTCCAAACCTGTTTCGGACCACACGCCGGCGTTCGACTGAGGCCGTCCTTCCATTTTCCCGCGCACGGATATGCAGGAACGTCCGGATCGGCGACCACACCGACCTCTTTGAGGTGCACGTTTTGCTTGCCGCAATACGTGCGTTTCGGAAGCGTCCCAACGGGCCTCGGCGGCTGAGGGCCCTTGCCTGCGGCGCTTTGAAACGCGTAGCGAACTCGAGAGCCTTTGTTCGTCAGATCCACGGTCCCGTCGCTCTTCACACCCGCGGCGTGAAGTCCGCGAAACGTGTATCGCGGCGTCATCTTCGCCGCCGCCGGGATCGCAAGCACCGGATCGACCGCGCTCGGCCATCCGGGGATCCCGTCGGTACTCGGCGGTGGTGGCTCCTCCCCGACCTCGGGTCCCGATTCGGCACGGGCCCAGAAAGAAATGCCCAGCGTGATCCCAAAAGCCACGGCGATGATGCCGATTCCGAGTAGCCGGTCTTTCAGGCGCCCGGGCTCGGTCTCGGGCGATCGCGACGAGTCCGCCATCTCGGGCGCTCTATACCACGAGGCCCGCGAGAGACGAGAGGTCGGCCGGGCCACGTCAGATTGCGGAGCCGAGCGGCCCGCGCTACTACCGCCGGCCCGAGCACAGGGGCGCATAACTCAGCGGTAGAGTGCGGCCTTCACACGGCCGAAGTCGTAGGTTCGAACCCTACTGCGCCCACCGAGCCCATCACGGTCGCTCCATGTCGACTCCTAGCCGGCGGATGGCCAACTGGGCTGGCTATCTCGTCTCTTGGCGTACGGACTGCGCGTCGTGGTCTCGAAGTCCGCCCACGATGTCGATGACGGCTTCGGTGATCGGGACGAGGCTCGGCTGGTGCACCTTGTCCAGGGTATCGGCGGAATCGAAGAGGTACACGGGCGCGGCGAGATGCTGGATGATCGGCGTGCCCGGAAAAAAGAATGCGCCGTCAGTCGGAGGCGCTTCGGCCCCCGGAGGCCACGACGTCGGCTCCAAAATGAAGGATCGGCGGAGCTCGTGCTTCACGATGGCCTCTTTGGTGAGGCCTTCGAGCAGGGGGTTCCCGGTCACGAACCACCAGCGCGCCTCTGGCTCGTCGAGCACCTCGAGCTCGCCGTTTTCCCCCTCCCGAGCCGTCTTCGCGACATGCTCGAGGTGGATTTCGACGAGCGTCTCGTCGAGAAGCTCTTGGTTGCGCTCGACGAAGGCTTTGAGACCGGCGCCACCGGACATGTGCCCGGCATTCATCAAGAACAAGAGATTGTGCGGGCGCTCTTCCGCGGGCATCGATGCCCAGTACCTGGCTTGCGCGAGAACTAGCGCGATGCCCGAGGCGTCTTCGACCGCGGATGCCCACGGGCCATCATGGTGGGTGCCGATGATGACCCACTCGTCGCTCTCGCCCTCGAGAGTACCGATGACACTATTGGAAGTTCGCGGCTCGGCTCCCCCTTCGAACGAAATCCGCGCCTCGATCGGGCCGGCTGCTGCGAGCCCATCGATTCGCCGCCCTTCGGCTCGGCTCACCCAAACGCCTGGAACCGGGCGAACGACCGCGTCGTAGGGCACGTAGTAGTCGTGGGTCTCGCGGGGATAGTCCGCGAGAATCCCGATCACGCCCGTCGCACCAGCTTCCACCGGTGGGTCCATCACTCCGAGAAACCGCGTCCCGAACGGCATGACACCTTGTGCGGTTTCGAAAAAGCCCTCCGGATCGTACTCGTCGGTGGCGATCGCCGACAGGAGCGCCTGAGGGATTCGAATCAGCTCGAGATGATGCAGGGCGATGCTCCCCGAAAGGTCGGTGTCCGGCACGTCCTCTGCCACCGGGCCCTCGACGCTCGAAGCCGTCGAGTAAGGCATCGCCATGCAGGCGACGTCGATGGCACTAGAGCGATCGCCCGACGGCCAAACACTGAGCGCGCAGTTCTGGCTCTCCCAGCGGAGAATGTCGACAGGGTCGTAGCGAACGTCGAGCCCGAACCCTTCGAGCTCGTCCCGCACCCAAGACGTCACCCATTCGTCGGCGGCGTAGCCAGGTCGGCGAATACCCTGGTCGAAGATCTCGGTGATCCACGCCATCATCTCTTCGGTCGTCGCCAAGGCCGGCGGATCTGGATCCGGACCTGCATCGGGCTCAGCCTCCCCCGCGCCGCAGGCGAGCAGTAGCAAAGACGCCGCGAACCCGGACCCCAGCTTCATCGAAGGCGCTACTTTCACGTGAACTTCTCCACGGCGAAGCGAGACAACCGAACTCGAACTCCTGCGGGGATCTCCGCCTTTTGTCGGGCGATCTCGACTTGAACCTCGGGAGTTTCGACGCCCGGAACCTCGGGCAGCAGGACTCCCTGCCGGCCAACTTCGTCACGTACGATTACACCAAATCGAGATGGGTCGAGCTCGTTGACCCGAGCGACGGGTTCCTCGGGAAGCAAAACACTGACCTCGACCTGGAGATCGGCCATCTCTTCGGGTGCTACCGGGCTGAAACGAGGGTCGCGAGTGGCGGCCGCCACGGCGTTTCGCGCCGTCTCGGCAACGACGTCGGCCTCGACGGCAAACAGCGTGCCTATGCATCCACGGAGCGAGCCGTCGGGGCGCCTCAGCGTGACGAACACCGGCGCGCTCGGAGCCCGAGGGTCGGAGACGAACGGTGCTCGACCCTCCGTGAGCCAGGCTCCAATCGCCCGGCGCGCGACGCCCGGCAGCTCTTTGCCATCGAAGCCCACGCTTCGAGCCTATCAAGAACCACTGGCCGGCGTAGCGTTGACCCTGCAGCGTCCCACCCATAACGCTTTGCCGCATGTCAGAACCGGCACAGCTAGCGCTCGGCAGGATTGCACGCCTCACGCTCAATCGGCCCGAGCAACGAAACGCGATGACGACCGCGATGGGTGACGCCATCTGCAGGGCCGTCGAGCAGGTGAACCGAGATCCCCACGTGCGTGTTCTGCTGGTGGAAGGTGCAGGGAAATCGTTCAGCGCCGGCGGCGATTTCGACGTGCTCGACGCGAACGCCGCCCGTACCCCAGAGGAGAACCGATTGGGGATGTTGGCGTTCTACAAGAGATTTCTCTCCATCCAACAGGTCCGAGTCCCGACTATCGCGGTGCTTCACGGAGCGGCGGTGGGGGCGGGCCTTTGCTTCGCGATGGCGTGTGACATGCGACTGGCGGCGCGCGAGGCGAAGCTCGGAGCCAACTTCGTTCGTGTGGGGCTGCACCCCGGCATGGGCTGCTCGCTGTTGATGCCCCACCTGGTCGGAGCGGCGAAGGCACGCGAGCTCATGCTCACCGGCCGCCTCATCGCTGGGCCCGAGGCGGAATCACTCGGCCTCGTCAACGCCGCCGTACCCCGCGACCAGCTGGGGGAGCTGGTAAACAACGTCAGCGAAGAGATCGCGACCGCCGCTCCCCTGGCCGTTCAACAGACCAAAGCGTCGCTTCTCGCGCCGCTCCTGCGAGATATCGAAGAAGCCCTCGGCCGTGAGGCCGCCTGTCAGGCAATTACCTTCACGACTAACGATCTGCGCGAGGCCGTGCGTGCGTTTCGCGCCGGAGAAAAGCCGACGTTCGAGGGCAACTGACGCTCACTCGATCACGTCGCTCGGCCCGATCAAGAAACTATCGCTTGCGGCTGCAACGCCCGACTCACTATCCTCGCGCGCCGTGGCGCGCTGGAACGACTCGAGTCGACTGAGCCAGTGCGCGCCGATCCCGCGTGGCCCCGCGGCTCGCCGCGTTCTGACGACAGTCCTCGCTGTCGGCTGGTCATTCGTGGCGGCGGCTGCATCGGCGCAGCCGGCACCCGCGCCAGAAAAGCCAGCCCCCAAGCCAACCCAGCCGGCGCCCGCTCCTCCCCCAGCGGCGCCCGCTCCCCCAGCGGCGCCCGCTCCTCCCCCAGCGGCGCCCGCTCCTCCCGCCGAACCGGCCCCTCCGCCCGAGGCTCCCCCCGCGCCGGCTCCCGCTCCGTCAGCGGGAACAGCAGCGAAGGACGCGGCACGGCCGGCCGTCGCCCCAACCGAAATCGCGATGGACAAGCCGGTGCCGCCTCCTCCACCGCCGTCAGACGAAGCGGCGGGCGTCGAGCTGAGAGAACACCACATCTTCGACACGGGGCGCACTCGGCCGAAGAAGCCAACCGCGGGCGAGCTCGGTTTTCAAATCCACGGTGAGTACCAACTGCGGTTCACCGGGCTCAGCAACATCCCGCTTCGACCGTTCAGCCAAGACGCGGCAACCGACTCGTTGGGGCAAACGGTTCGCGGATACCATTGGCTTCGGGTCACCCCTCGACTCCAGCTCGGAGACAAGCTCGAGCTGGTCGGCCAGGTGGACATTCCCTACGGCTACTTCGCGGGCGAAGAGACGCGATTCGTCGACACCGCCGAAGACCCGTTCAACAATCGAGACGCCCTCAGAATCGCCCCCCGTTGGCTGTACCTCCAGTGGACGTCGCCAATTGGCTTATTTCGTGTCGGGCAGCAGCCCTCGTACTGGGGAATGGGCATCATCGCCAACGACGGGGACCATCCCACCCTCTTCGGCGACTACATCAACGGATCCATCGTCGAACGCTTTCTTTTTGCGACGAAACCCGGCGGACGGGATTCGAAATTCAACCTGGCTCTCGCCGGGGACATCGTTTTCGAAGACAACAACGCCAACCTCCGGGACGACGAATTCGCCGCCCAGGGCATCGTCGCCGCGGTCTACCGGGACAAAGACCCGAGCCCGTCAACCGATCCGGCCGTCAACTCCGTCGGCCTGTACCTCGTCTATCGGCATCAACAACAAGAAGCCGTGGCCCTGCAGGACCCGCGTCAAGTTGGTGTGCCCATTCGCGAGTTCGACGAAACGCTCGACGTGTTCGTCGTCGACAGTGCCGGCTCCTTGAACGTGAAGGTGCCGGGCTCTCGAGCTCACGTTTTCGGTGCCTACGAAATCGCCTACTTGCACGGCAAGACGGACATCTTCCGCACCATCGAAACGACGCTCAACAACCGACGTGAGGACGTGCGCGCTCTCGGCGCCGCCGCCAAGATCGGCGCGGTGGCTACTCGAGGCTCCGGCGAGGATCGATGGGGAGAGTTCGTCGCGTCGGTCGAGTGGGGTTGGGCTTCCGGCGACGCCGATCCCAACGATGGCGAGGTCACCCGCTTCACCATCGACGCAAACCACAACGTCGGACTCATCCTCTTCGACGAAATCTTGAAGTGGAAAACGGCCCGCGCGGCGGCTAACGCCCAAGACCCCGACCTGGTCAACCGACCCGCCCCCGGAGTTCAGCTGCTCCCATCGGACGGCGGCATCTTCGGCGCAACCTACGTCTACCCCACCTTCGTGTACCGACCCGTGCCTCAGTTGGACCTCAAGACGGCGGTCGTCATCGCTCAGACGTCGGCGGACTTCGTCGACCCGGTGCGGGTGGCCACCGATGGTCGATTCTTGAACTACGACGGTGGCACCGCCACTAGCCACGACCTCGGCGTGGAGCTCGACGCCGGCATCGAATACCGACTGCAGGTCGGTCACGGCCTGGGGGTCCAGTTGGGAGCTCAGGGCGGCGTGTTTTTCCCTGGAAACGCCTTCAACGGCGTGGACCTGACGGGAAATCCGACGAGTATGGGCACCCAGTATCTCGGGGTCGCCCGCCTCGGACTCCAGTACTGAGCTCGCCCTCAGGGGTCTCCGGCCGACTTCGGGGCGCCATGGCCGGCCCGCGGGCGCGTTGACCAATTGCCCTATCGATGAAAAATTCCCATTGCGGGAAAATTAGAGACACGGAAGGCGCTTGAGCGAATGAAAAAAGAGCTTGGCCTCACCTCGCTGGCATTGCTGGCCGCTTCGACCTTGGCCTGCACCGACGAAGTGCCCGATGGCCTACGGCGAACCCCAGACGGCCCCGGGCCAGTCGTGAAATTCGACCTCTATCACAAGCCCCTCCCCGACGTCCCGCTACCGAACGACGTGGCCATGTGGCCCGACCCCACCAGCCGCACCGGCGTCCGCGTCAACGCGAGCCTCGTGGCTCCGACGAACATCGAAATCGACGCCCGCGAACGATTCAACCGACTCGAAGGCTGGGGTGCCTACGGCGCGATTTGGTTTTCGGTCGACAAAGCCGACCCCGCCGACACCCGTGCAGCGATCGATCTTCAAAACATGATCGACCGCCACCAAAACGACGACTACGAGCTCAACGACGACGCCGTTTATCTCGTCGACCTCATGACGGGCATCCCACACCCGATCGATCTCGGCGAGGGCGCGTTTCAGTACACGGTGCGACAAAAGGACCGCTACTTCCGAAACGACACTCGGCGCCTCGAGCAGAACCTGCTTTACGACACGACCGACGAGACCATCGATCCGGATACGGGACGCTTCGACCCGGCACGCACGGCCTACGCTCCACAGTACGACTCGGACTTCGACGGCCACCTCGATCGACCGAATCTCGTCGAGCTCGATTCGTGCCCGAACCAGGAGCAAGTACGCCTGGGCCAGGTCACCGAGCTCGAACGGGACCGCTGCATCGGCGACAACCTGCTGACTTGGTACGAACGCGAGACCGACTCGATCATCATGCGGCCGCTCGTCCCGCTGAAGGAAAAGAATCGATACGCGGTCGTCGTGACCGATCGCCTGGTCGATTACGACGGGAACGCCATCAAATCCCCCTTCGACTTCGTCTACCACCCGGGACAAGTCGAGGCGATCGAGAGGCTTCAGGCCCATCTGAGCAACCCCGATCTGGCGTCGTACTACGGCGACATCGGAGGCACGGGGCTCGAGCACGTCGCCTTCAGTTGGGTGTACACGACCCAACCCGTAATGGAGGACTTGCGGCTGTTGCGTGACGGTCTCTACGGCAAGGGTCCGTTCGCCTCGCTCGCCACGGAATTCCCGGCGATGCCGGAAATGAAGCGGGCTGCCGGAAAAGTCACGATTCCCGAGCTCGAAGAGGGCGTGGAAGAAGACCCCAACTGGCCGTCGCTCCCTGGGTGCGAGGGTCTCGACAAGAAATTCTTCGTCGTCGATCTCGACATCGCGCGCGCGACTCTGCGCACGCTCGCCAGCCAGGCTTTCGGTTTCTCGGGACCGACGCTGAATCACCTGCTCGACGGTTTCGACCACATCAAGTTCATCGCGATCGGGGAAGTCGAAGCGCCGTTTTTCATTCAAGGCGGCCCCCAGGGCACCGCTCCCACCGCCGCTTTCGAGCTCGACTATCAGACCGGCGAAGGTTCGATCTCGACGGACCGAGTCAACTTCTTTCTGGCCATCCCGAAGGAAACCGCCACAGCCAAGCAGCCGTTCCCGGTCTCCTTCTACGGCCACGGCTACACGAGCTCGTTCATCGAGCACCTGGGTTTCGCCGGCGAGCTCGCGCGACAGGGCATCGCGTCGGTGGGTTGGCACGCGGTCTTCCATGGCCTGGAGCTGGACCAAGGGTCCCGAGACCTCGCCAACGCGCTTTTCAAGGGCGGATGCGTCGGCCCCTTCGCCGACGCCATGCTCAACACCTCACGCCAGCGAGATCTCGACGGCGATGGAGAGCCGAACTCTGGTGGCGACTACTGGACGAGCTACTTGTTCCACACCCGCGACGTCGTGCGGCAGAGCGCGATGGACTCCGTTCAGATGACTCGCATGTTCAAGCGGTTTGGCACGATGCCGAGCAACCAGGATTACAACCAGGACGGCAAGCTGGACGAGCTGCTGGGCGATTTCGACAACGACGGAGTCGCCGACGTGGGCGGCCCCGACAACGAATACTATTCGTGGGGGCAGTCGCTCGGCGGCATTCTGTCGCCGTTCTTGGGCGCGCTCGACGGGAGCGTCACCGCCGCGGCACCCACTTCGGGCTCGGGTGGGCTGCTCGACGTCGGCGTTCGCACCTTCCAAGGGGGCGCCTTCGAGGGCGTCTATCTCAGGAACTTCGGGCCCATGGCCGTCAGCGTGCCCGTCGACCAGCTGAACCCGGAAAGTACGAAGTGTGCCGAAGGACAATCGTCGCTGCGATTCATCATGCTCAGCGTGAACAACACTCGAGAAGTCGAATTCGGATGTTTCGACCTCGACTCGTTCTCCAACGGCGGCACGGTGGTGCTCGCGAACAGGTTCAACGGAGAAACACGCTGCGCCCGCATGGGTAGCCTGGACAACCCCGCGGACGGCACGTTTCGAGTCTCGGTACCCACGAGCGCCGGTGACGAACTCGAGCTTCAGCTCTACGCCGAGCCCGACGCGATCGACACCTACGACATCGAAGTGGGTTGCAACGTCACGCCGGGACTCGAGCACGTCGCCATCGTCGACGAGTGGGGCGAAGGCCTGATCGCCGACGGCGACGAGGTGGAATTCGGTGACGAGACGCGAGTCTGCGAGGCCGAAGGCGGCTGCGTCCGTTTTGAAGGTCTCCTCGTCCGGTCCGGCTCGCCGCTCACGGCGCTGGTGGAGGGATTCGGACACATTCGGCAAACGCCGCCGCTCCGACGGTTGATGAGCCTCGCGGGCCACGTGATCGACGGTGGAGATCCCATCAACATGGCCCCGTACTTCGCCCTCAGACCGCTCCTGGACCCCGACGGCAACATGCAGCCCGCGACGGGTCTCCTGAACATCGTGACCATCGGCGATATGAATGTGCCGATCAACGGTGGCATCGCCATGGCTCGAGCCGCTGGTGCGCTCCCGTTCTTCGTGCCCGGCGCCGAGGAGCGCTACCCCGGTCTTGCAGACTACGTCACCCCGCAAGAGCTCTACGACCAACTCGGGGGCAAGACGCCGAACCGCTTCCTCATCGACACCCACGTCATGGAGGGCATCAACCGCCTCGAACGACACGACACGGGCAACTGCGCGCCCAACGAGGTGCCGCTCACTGCCGACGACGTCACTTGTCACCCCATCTGTCAGGAAGTGGGCTCGGGGACCGGCTGCAACGACGGCCAGGTCTGCAACGAAAACTTCCGCTGCGAAAAACCCGCGATCTCGGACTCGGACTGCGCTCAATACCTCTATGACGCCGACTCCCTAGACGAGGGCACGTCGCTCTGGGGAGAGGCGGAGGCGGCCATGCCAGTCCGCGTCGGCCGAATCGCCCAGCCCGCTGACCCGGCGAACGCCGAGGCGGTCTGGGCGCCGCGTATCCAAGGCACGCCCTTCGCTCCGGACAACCAGGGCTGGACCGCTGACGCGAGGATCGTTTCGCATCTCTCCGCCTATGTGGAGCCCAAGGGCGACCACGGATTTTTCGTCAACAATCCGTGCGACAACTTCCAGACCCACCGCTACTTGATCAATCTGATCGGGCGCTTCTTCGCGACGAGCGGGTCAGACCTGTACTACTTGTCCCATCCCACGAGTCATCATTGCCTCGCGCGGGCCGGGGACCAGGGCGGCTGCAACTTCGTCAACGAAGACCCTCCCTAGGCCGGTCGCGAGTTCGGCCCTACGCCCCACTCGGCTGGACTCGACCAGTCGGCCCGGGTTACGGTCCGCGCTCCATGCGCTACTTCGTCAACATCGGCGGCGACGAGCACCAGGTGGACGTCGACCGACGCCCGGACGGAGCGTACGACGTGCTGCTCGATGCCGACGGCACGCGAACGAAGCTCGATGCTGACGTCGTCGACAACGGTGGCGTTCTTTCGGTGCGCCTCGACGGCCAGGTGTTCGACCTCGTCGTGGACGGCGCCTTGCCAAACCTCGACGTCTTTGCGAGCGGCCGCCGCGCATCGGTCCTGGTGGAATCCACTCGAACGCGCGCGGCCGGCGCGCTCCGAGGCGGCGCCGATGCCATCGGCAGCGGCACCGTGCTCAGCCCCATGCCTGGAAAAGTCGTCAAGGTCCTGGTGAAAGAGGGCGATCAGGTGGAGCCGGGGACGCCCGTGGTGGTCGTCGAGGCGATGAAGATGGAAAATGAGCTCGCGGCCGAGACACCCGGCGTCGTCGAAAAGATCCACGTCTCGCCCGGCGATGCGGTCGAAGGCGGCGCGAAGCTCGTCAGCGTCGCCTGAGGCATCCGGCATGCCTCGCAAGATCGCGCTCGCGCACTTGCCGACGCCGCTGTGGAGAAACGACGGGCTCGACGACATCGTCGGCGCCGAAACTTGGGTCAAACGCGACGACGCCACCCTTGGCGCCGAGGCTGGCAACAAGATACGCAAACTCGAGTACCTGCTCGCCGGAGCGATCGACGAGGGAGCGAGCACGGTAATCACTTGCGGCGCGGTGCAGTCGAACCACGCACGGGCCACCGCGCTTCTTGCTCGTGGGCTCGGGATGCGAACCGAGCTCTTCCTGAGAACGGCCGACGAGCGCGCCACCGAGCCGTTCACCGGCAATCATTTTCTCGACCGACTTGTGGGCGCCGAGGTTCATTTCATCACACCGAGCGAATACCGAGATCGGATGGCGTTGATGACCCAGCGCGCCGAACAGATCGCCCACACGGGCGAGCGTGCGTACGTCATTCCTGAGGGGGGCTCCAACGGCCTCGGGGCGCTGGGCTATGTCGACGCGATGCGCGAGATCGAACACCAAGTCGGTCTGGGCTTGGCCGGCGCTCGCACGCCGTTCGACGCGGTCGTGCACGCCTGCGGCTCTGGAGGCACGAGCGCCGGTATCGCCATGGGTGCGGGTGCGTTCGGCGTCACGTCCCGGGTCGTCGCCGTCGCCGTCTGCGACGACAAACGCTACTTCGAAAAAACCATCGCGCGCATTGCCGGGGAAGCTCGAGCACTCGACCCCTCGCTCGGCGCGCCGCACGGCCTCGAGCTTCGGGACGAATTCAAGGGCCCGGCGTACGGTGAAGCGAGTCCCGCTCAAAAACGCTTCATCGTCGACGTCGCGCGCCGCACTGGTCTCGTGCTCGACCCCGTCTACTCCGGCAAAGCGCTGTTCGCTCTGGCCAACCTCGTACCAAAACCCAAGAGGGCGCTATTCATTCACACCGGCGGGCTGCCGGGCTTGCTCGCGGACGGCGGCCAGCTCGGCCCGCTCTCTGGCACAGATCCAGGGGACTAGTGTGGCGGAGCGGAGCGCCTCCACACGCTGGCAAGACCAGAACGTGGATCAGAGCCGGTGCTTTTCGGCGGCTCCCACGGGCGGGCTCATTGCTTGCGGACCTTGACGGTTCGAAGCTTCCTACGAAACGCCTTGTAGCGCGGCAGGACCTTCTTGCTGACCGCCTCGTCGTCGAGCAAGTCCTTCTTCTCCTCGGGATCTTTCGACAGGTCGTAGAGCCCCAACGGCTTGCCGCTCGTCGCAATGAGCTTCAAGTCGTCTTCGATGAATGCTTGCCGCTCGGCGTTGTTCGGTCCGGCCGCCATGTCCACGAAAACGATCTTCTTTCTGGGCTCGTGCCCCGGAGGCATGACGATGTCGTGTAGTAGCGACGTGCCCGAAAAAAAGTCAGCGCCCTTGCCGGTGGGAGCCGGCAGGCCGAAAATCGACGCGATCGTCGGCACGATGTCGACGGCGCTTCGCCGCACGTCGACACGCCGCCCTTCGATGCCGGGCACATGAACGATCAGCGGGACTCGCACCAGTTCTTCCCAAACCTCGAAGCCGTGTCGATGCAGGCCGTGCTCGCCGAACGCTTCGCCGTGGTCACTCGTGATGATGATGATCGTGCGCTTGCCGAGCTCGCTCTTCGAGACGTAGTCGATGAGGCGTCCGACGTGGTGGTCCGTGAACGCGACCTCGCCGTCGTATCGGTCTCTCCCGGACCGCCCGAAGTCGAAGTCTTCGTGGCGCACATATTCGGCGTGGGGGTCGAGATAATGCACCCACATGTAGAACCGATCGCCGACGTTGTCCGCCTTTTCGAGCTGGGCGATCGCAGCGTCCGTCAACTTGTCGCTGTTGATCGTCCGGTCGCCTTCGGCTTGGAACACTTTGGGCGCTGCCTGGTCGTCGAGCACATCGAACCCGCGACCTAGGCCGTACTCCTTTCGGAAGAAGTACCAATGCCCTTGCACGCTGATGGTGCGAACACCTGCTTTTTGCAGCCGCTCCTGGATGAGGGTGTCGCCTTTTCGGAACTTGTTGAAGTGCGACCAACCGCGATGTGTCTCGCTCGTGTGCTTGCCGATCAGCATCGGCCCGACGCTCTTTCCAGTGTACGAAGCAAGTGAATAGGCTTTCTCGAAAACCACACTGCGTTTCGCAAACCGATCGAGGTTCTTCGAGATCGGATTCTTCCGATACCCGGCGAAACCGAGATCCCAACGAAGAGTGTCGACGGTGATGAAGAGCACCGCCGGTTTCTCAGGCATTTTCTCCGCGACCCATTCAGCGGCATTTTTGGGCGTCTCGACGGCTGGTGCCTCGAGCACGACCTCTTCGTCGTCCTGGCCCGAGCAATCCTCGTCGATGCCGTTGCCCGGCATGTCGTCTGCACCCGGATAGATGCTGTTATTGGTGTCGTCGCAATCGCCTCCACCGAAGAACGAGCTCGAGCCGTCACCGTCTCGATCGCCGAGCTTGCGCAAAGGGCCGAGAAAAAGCTTCCCGAGCGGCGCCCCACGCTCGATGCCTAGCGCGACCCGGCGTCCATCCAGACCGCCCTTCGCGCTGTGGCCGAGAGCCGAAAGCAGCGGAACGAGCACCAAGAACGCCCCCCAAGACGGCACCCGCAGAGTGAGCCCCGGCGCCCAGTAGGCGCCGAGGGAGAGGAGCAACAAGAGCCCGGGCGCGCGCAAATCGAGCTCGTCCCT
>JAJDAH010000400.1 GCA_029261965.1 Polyangiaceae bacterium | reverse complement strand
GTCCTATCCACGCTCGCGCGGGGCGTCCGTCCGAAGGAGGCCGCTGCGCTCCTGCCCGCTGCCTGGCGAGCGCGGCGCGAGGTCCAAAACTGCAGCGACGACGCCGCCGAATAGAGCTGCTGGTCGCGCCGAAAGCTGGACCTGCCGACTAGCGGACGGACACCGACAGTCAGCTCCACCGCCTCGGCGTCGGATGCGCCCACGTAACCCTGGAGCAACGTCGCCATGGCCATCAACGCTGGCGGGTTCGCATCCTTCCCCGCGCCCGACGTGCGGTACATGGACTCCAGCTCTGCTTGGAAGTCGTCGTCGAACACCTCGTGCCGATGCTCACGGAGGAAGGCGAACAGCTTGCGTACTCGCCCACCGCGTTTTAGCAGCATCTTCTCCTGCCTCGTCACCGTCTGCGTCGGTCGCCATCGTGGAATCGCCATTGGGGTTCTCCTTTGTCCCGTAGACGATCACTTGCCGTGCGGCTGCGCAAGATGTGGCCACGTACGATCACGAAGGGACACGTGGGATCACACGTGGTCACGACTCTCGTGCGATTTCGGGCGGTTCGAAACTGATCGGCGCCCTAGTAGCTAGCTAGCCGTCAGACCGGCCAGCAGCCATGAATATGGCTGCCCTTCGGAAGTCCCACGTCACCGGCGCGTGGCCGTCACCACTCAGCATCTCAAGGTCTTCGATCCTCTTGTTCTTCTGCCGCTTGGCGAACTCCTTGTCTAAGGCGTCGACGTCGGGCTCTCGCCCATTGCAAAGGTCAGCCATCATTTGGACGTAGGGGACTAAGGCTTTGTCGTATCCCGTCACCTTGACCTCGGGAACCTCCAGCGGTTGGCCGCAAAGAACGGCTCGTAGGGCGCGGCGATATATCTCCCAGAAGGGCGTCAGCTCTGCGCATGGCAAGTCCACCATGCGACGCGCTAAGCCGTGGTTTCCCAACAAGCAACTCACATGTGCGGCAGTCAAGCTGTCAGGGAGGTCAGCCTCGCGCTCGATCGTTGGCACGTCCTCTACGATCCGCTCAAGCTCCTCAGTGACATCGATCGCCCGCAGAACGTCCACCGCTTGCTCTGTCGAGGTGCACTCACGAACTACCCACCTCAAGACCGTCGTCAGCACCTCCAGAACGTTTGAGATGATTAGGCTCGACTTGGCTCGTTCGGCGACGAGATCTCCGACCAAGCATCGTAGCTCATCGACATCATCTTGAAGACTCTGGGGAATCTGCTCCAGCGCTTTCACTGCACTTTCTTCGCAGCAGCCTTGCCGGAGGTCGTCCGGAAGTCAACGTTCCTCTGAAAGTCGAGCTTGTACAGGGATTTGTCCTTGGCGAAACCTGCATACGAGTCGACCTTGCCCTCCCTAAGAGCGTTTCTTACGCTCTTGAAGGATTCTCCCGACCCTTCGAGGCCAGTGCCCCCGCGCTGCATGGCGCGGGTGAGCCGTGAGTTGATGTAGTCCCGGCTGCCCTGCCGTATGCGTCCCGAGTAAACGGTAAGCTTGCCTAAACCTGCACCGGACTTAGCTTCCGCGACAGCGAACCTGCCCGCGTTCTTGCCGACTCCTTTGAACACCAGGTCAAGCCCCTCATTCCCGCTGTACTTCACCGCACCTAAGAGCGTGTAACCCTCCTTCTCAACAGCCTTGATCGTGTGGCGAACTCCGGGCAGCTCTGCGCCGCTGATGATCTTTCCTTTGTTGTCAGTTAACGCCCGTCGTAGCGCCCCTATGCGTGCCGCCGGAACGCCGTTTGGCACTTTCACTTTGTGCGGGGCTCTCCCTCCGCGGACGCTGCCGACCCACACCGCCCAGACTTGCTGCGCTGTAGCCGGGGCCTGCACCATCCACTTGTTAGTGAACATGTTGTTCGTGAATGGTTTCCCCGGGCTTCGGCCGTCTTTGATGTCCGCGCTTCTGAGCTTGTTTTCTATGTTCTTGTCGATCATCTTCCGGTCAGCGGCATCCCGTACCCTGACAAGCGGCGCCACGATCCTCTGTTTGAACCAACGAGCGTACCGCTTCGCGTAGACCAGAAAGTCGTCTTTGGGCGACAGGCCTTCTGGATCCACAGCCCTTAGCGCGGCTCCATTTACATAGGCGTAGAGGTTCAAGTCTGCGCCAAGCCCGTGCACGGTTAAGGGATCGGCACTGGCCCATCTCCCCAGCAATGGATTGAGGAACCGCTTCCCAAAGTACTGTAGCCCAACCTCAACATCTTCTTCCTTGCCCGTGAACCGATAGTCCTCCCGAAACCCCTTCCACCTCTCCGGCCGATAATCACTCTCCGCCCCCCCGTACGCCTGGTACGTGCTCCTCTCGACCAGCTCTCCCGTCTCCTGATCGAGCACCACGCTCGCCGATCCGAGATGGTCCCCGAGCTCGAACAAGACGTGCAGCTTCCCGCCCGTCCCGAACGTCGGCACATCGTCGTCATCGAAGTGCACCCGCGCCAGCCGCACTCCGCCGGCGAACAAGTACGGAACCTCCGTGTACTTGTCCCGAACGTACTCCCCCGCCGTGAACGCCGACCTTCGGAGCTCGAGTGAGCCGAACACGTACAGCGTGTGCCACTCTTCGAAAACAGCCGGTGCGACTTCCGCCTTCGCGGTCTTCGTGACTCGTTGATCGCCCGCGTCGTACTCGTAGCGGAGGTGTACTTCGGAAGTGCCGGCAGGAACGGTGTGGTCGCTCAGATTGATCGTCGCTGCGGACTCGCTCCAGCGGCGGGCCTGCATCAGGCGGCCGACTTCGTCCCAGTCGTAGATGAACTTTTGGCTGCAGAAGACGGCTGGGTTCGTGCCGGTGGGGAGGCAGTTGCCGTGGCGTCGCAGCACCATGCTCGTGAGGTTGCCGGCGGCGTCGTACCTCGTTTCGAGAGCGCCCTCTGGGGAGACGGCTGGGGAGCTTTCGTTGGTGGCGGAGCGGAGTTGGTAGGGGCCGACGGGGGTGGCGTCGCCGTTGGTGATGGGGCCTAGCGACCGATCGTAGAAGCCTTTGGCGTCGTCGTCGGTCTTGTCGGTGTTGCCTAGCCAGTCGTACTCGAAAGACTGCCAGCGGATGCGGTCGTCGAAGTCGACGTGGGGGCTCGGGTTGGCGCGGCGGGTGTCGTGCAGGGACGCATCGGTACCGTTCTCTGCCGCGAACGGGCTCGTCCACGTGTCGTCGCCTTCGGAATAGGCGTATTCGACTTGGGTGACTCGGTAGAGGGAGTCGTATTGGACTTTTTTGGTGACGGGTTTGGCGCCGGCGGGCCACTCTTCGGGATTGCGCCAGTCTCGGATTTCTATGGGGTTGTTGACGACGTCGTATTGGATGTCCTCGTCTTGGAGGAGCATCTGGAACGTGGTCGGTGGGTCGGCATCGGGATCGGGCGCAGGGGAATATGCGAGCGGATCGCTCCAAATACTTGGAGGCGCTCGGAAGGTTTGGATGCTGCTGGTACGGCGGCGGTCGTCGAAGGTGCTGGCGGTGGTGGTGCGGGCGACGTCGCCGTAGACGATTTCGCCAGTGAGGCCGTCGGCATGGCGGTGGATGCTTCGGACGAGGGGGCCGTAGCTGCCGTCGACGGACTGGAGCGTGCCGCGGCGCGAGTATTGGAGCGTGACGACGGTGGTGTCTATGAACACGCCGCCGGGGGAGCTTCCCGTATCTTGGGTTCCCAGGAGCTCGGTGACGTCGGCGCCGGTGGTCGCGAGTTTTTCGCGGTCCAAGGCGTCGTAGTCCATGAACCGGTAGTAGAAGCGGTCGGTGTAGCGGGTTGGGATGTCGTTGTGGGTCTTGGTGTCGGCGGTGGCGGTCTTGAGGACGACGGCGGTGTGGGTGGCTCGGCCTCGGGCGTCGTATTGGGTGTAGCCACCGTTGCCTCGGGACCAGACGGCGGTGAGGCGGCCGTGCTGGTTCGAGCTGGTTTCGACGGCGGTCTTCATCGCGCCCACCGGTAGGGTTATGGCCGCGGGGTTTCCGAGAACGTTGTCGTACTGGTAGACGACTTCGTAGCCGTTCAGGCCGGAGGGGCTCGGTTGGTAGGGGGGGTGGCTATCTAGACAGGGAGAGTAGTCTTCGGTCAGCAGGCGGCCGGCGCCGTCGTAGGTGAAGTTGACGCCGCAGCCGCCGCGGTTGGCGGCGATGGGGTCGTCGGAGTTGCGGGCGTCGCTCGTGCCGACGAGATCGCCGAAGTCGTTGTAGACGTAGCGCCAGCCAGTGACGGCGGTTTCGGCGACGGTGTGGTCGGTGGTGAAGTCGGCGGTGGTGTTGGGCTCGACGTTGAGCACCATGCGGCCGAGGGAGTCGTAGCGAAGCCACCGGACGACGTCGGGGTCCATCGTGCCGAGGTGTTTGCGGGTGATGATCTCCGGTTCGTTCGTTGGCAGGTACTGGGTGGTGGTCTCTCGTTCTTGGAGAGTACCGCCGTCGTACCAGCGTTCGATGACGGAGACGGTGCGGCCGTGGCCGTCGCGGCGCTCGGTGGCGAAGGTGCCTTGGTGGGGGCCGGGCTCGAGATCGGCGGCGTCGTAGAGATCGGTGGAGAGGGCGTGGTACGCGCTCTGCAGCGTGATGGTGCCGTCGAGGTCGTAAGTGCGGACTTGGCGGCCGAAGGCGTCGTAGCGTTGGCGGCCGAAGGGGGCGTTGGGGACCGCGGCGAGGGGGAAGTCGAGCGGGTCGCCGCTGTAGAAGAACTCGAGGAACTTCCGGCGGACGGCGCCTTTCTTGTCGTAGTCGACGAAGCCGGAAGCTATCCATTGGCCGTCGTCGCCGGCGGCGGGATCGGCTTCGCTGAGGCCGACGACGGTGCGGCCGAAGCCGTCAATGTAGCTGTAGGATTCGAGGTAGTTGGTGGCGTCGGAGACGGTTTCGCCGTCTTGAGTGCGGGTGTGGATGACCGAATGCTTGCCGCCGAGGAAGTCGGGCAGGAAGTAGTCGATGAGGACGGAGGGGTTCGGGCCGGCTCCACCGTCGGGATCGGGTCGGGTGAGCTCGGTGAGGCGACCGAACTGGTCGTAGACGGTGCTGGTGTCGTGGCCTTGGATGTCCGTGGCGACGTCGACGAGCTCGAAGCCGCGGTCGTAGGTGGCGCTGGTTTCGAAGGTGGTGCCGAGACCGGGGTTGCTCGCCTCGATCCCAGCACAGCCTCCGGTGTAGATTTTTTCGTTGATCGGAAGCTGGCCGTAGATCCCGTCGTACGCCACGTCACGGCAGCGTTCGTTCGGGGCGAGCTCGCGAACGAGGTTGCCGAAGGTGTCGTAGCGTTGGGTGCTGACCGGCAGCAACGAGTTGTCGGACGACGCGGTGCCCGGTGTAGGCGCTGTCGCACCGGTGCCAGCGTGCGTCCGCTTGAGAGGGACGGTACCGAAGAGATCGGCGGTGGTATCCACCGGGTCGCCTTCGGCGTTGTAGGTGATGGTGGTCTTGTTGCGCAGTTCCGTGTGGATGCTGCCGACGACGAAGCTGTCGGTAGTCCGCCAGAGCCACCCCGTCGGGTCGTCGTCGGGGCGGTCGGGGAGCGTGACGCTAGTGATGTGCTCGTCGGCAACCGGGCACTCGACGCCCGAGGTACATCCCTGCGACTGCGCGATCTGTCGGTTGCCGAACGCGTCGACGTCGTTCACCCGAAAGAGTGATGCGACTTTCGTGCTGGCCGGCGTCACCTCGAGCGTTTCGCACCCTTCCGTCGAACCGAGCTCGTATTCGCAGTCCACGACATCGAGC
>JAJDAH010000399.1 GCA_029261965.1 Polyangiaceae bacterium | reverse complement strand
CGCCGAGGCTCTCTACGCCTCCTATGCCCTGCACCCTCAACCTGCCTATCTCGACCACCCGGGGCTCATTGGGCTGGTCGCGAGACTGCTCGGCGGCGGTGGCGCCCCATCGCCCGAAACGGCCCACGCCTTCACGGCTCTGGTCTCGACGCTCATCCCTTGGATAGGTGCGCTCGCCGCCAAGGCCGCCGGTGCCGACCGCGCCGGTGTGGTGCGCGCCGCCGTCGGGCTCATGTTCGTACCGGAAATCGCCATCGGCTTGTTCGGTATGTCGCCATCGCTGCCGCTCGCCGCAACCTGGCTCGGCGCTGTGGCGTGCATGGCCACCGCTCTCCGGGCGCAACCGCGGAGCTTCCGATCGCTCTCGGCCACGCTCGGGGCGGGCGTGCTCATCGGGTTGGCCACCCTGTCGCACGCGAGCGGGGCTCTGCTCGCGATGGCATTCGTGCTGTCGTGGCTGCAGCGTGGCGCACGAGAGCGTTGGACGACGACGGCGCCGTGGGCGGCGCTCGGCATCGTCGCCATCCTGGTGACCCCGGTGGTGGTGTGGGAAATAACCGAGGGCCTGCCGATGCTCACCCACCGACTGGTGGCGACTCAGACCGAGTCCGGGCTGAGTTTCAGAAACGTGGGCGTGTTGCTCGGCGGACAGCTGCTCTACATCTCCCCACTTTTCTTGTGGGCAGCGTTTTTGGTGGCGCGAGACTTGTTTCGCCGACGCCGCGACAGCCCCGTGGACGGGATGCTCTGGCTCTCGACGCTCGCGCCGAGCATTCCGCTCGTCGCGCTGTGTCTCTGGTCGCGGCGCGCGGAGCCGCACTGGCTCGCGCCGGCCTACCTCGCGATCGCGGTTCACGTCGGGCGAGTCGACATCATCGGTACGAAGCTCGGGCGGAGCGCCATCGCGATGGGCGCCACCCTCACCTTGCTCGCTTGGGCGTGGGTGAAGACGCCAGCGTTCATCTGGCTGCAGGGCGACGGGTACCGAGCGCGCTACGACGCGCCGAACGACATGTACGCCTGGGTCGCGGCCAAGGACCCGATTCGCGACGTGGTGGCCAGCATCGAGAACGAGACCGGACGGCCACCGGTAGTCGTGGGGCCCCACTACGTCGTTTGCGCGCAAGCGCACGCCGCCCTCGGCCCCGCGGTGCCCGTCGGCTGCCGGACTCCGGCAGGAGACGACTTTCGACGCTGGCTCCCCGAGGCCACTTGGTGGAACGCCCCGGTCGTTCTGTTCATCCAAGACGACCGCTTCGACGTCGATCCGGCGATCGAAATGCCGCACCGCGAAGTTCGCGGTGTGCATCATGTCGAGGTTCGCCGCGGCGGCCGCGTGGTTCGCACCATCCGGGTCACGAGGCTGGACGTGACCGAAGCCAGCGCCTGACGTAGAGTCGCATCGATGAGCAAGCTGCGCATGCTGGTTGGGAGCATCGTCGAGGCGGGCGCCGGCAATCCGGGCGCGGTGAGCGCGTACATCGCGTACAACGCTGCCCCGGGCGAAAGCCGATTGTTCAAAGTCGCCGGACCGACCGACGCGCCGGAGATCGCCGAGCTCGAGTCGGCCACCACGGTGGACATCGGGCGTTGGCGACAAGAGTTGAAAGAAGACCTCGCCCCGACCGTCGACGCCATCAACGAAGCGGGAGGCTCGGCGGCGATCACGGCTCCGAAGGCCGAGTGGGTATCGGATTTCGTGCGGCGTCACCTCAAGAGCGAGCACGGTATCGACGTCGCTTGAGAAGCCGCGAATCGGATCTCCCGACCGCCGGCGAGGAGATGTAAGGGGGGTTCTGCGCCTCAACTGGACTCCGTCGCGGCCAGCCGCTACACCGGTTCGGGATGGCTGATCACGGCACCGATGGCCCGACTCACGGCACCGATGGCCCGACGCGCCACGACTGGGCGCTTGGCGACGCGCGTGCAATCCACGACACGCCGCTTTTTGCGCTCATCGACCGCGCCCGCGCCGTGCACGCCGACCACCACCCGAAAAACGAGGTCCAGCTCTGCACGCTTCTCAGCGTGAAGACCGGCGGGTGCCCGGAAGATTGCGCGTACTGCCCCCAGTCAGCGCACCACGACACCGCGGTCGAGGGCGAAAAGATGCTCGACGTCGACGCGGTGCTCGCGGCCGCCCGGCGCGCCAAAGACGCGGGCTCCACGCGCTTTTGCATGGGCGCTGCCTGGCGTCAGGTCAAAGACGGACCGGCGTTCGACAACGTCTTGCACATGGTGCGCGGCGTGAAAGAGCTCGGGCTCGAAGCCTGCGTCACCCTCGGCATGCTGAACGACGACCAGGCCCGCCGGCTTCACGAAGCCGGCCTGGATGCGTACAACCACAACGTCGACACCTCGCGCGACTATTACAAATCGATCATCAGCACCCGTACCTTCGACGAGCGCCTGTCGACGCTCCGGTCGGTGCGCAAAGCGGGCATCACCGTCTGCTCCGGCGGCATCATCGGCATGGGCGAGACCATCGACGACCGCTGCATGATGCTCGTCGAGCTCGCCGGGCTCGACCCTCATCCCGAGAGCGTTCCCATCAATGCGCTCGTGCGCGTCGAAGGCACCCCGCTCGAAGCCATGCCCCCGATCGATCCGCTCGAGCTCGTGCGTATGATCGCCACCGCGAGGATCATGATGCCAAAGAGCAAAGTCCGGCTGAGCGCGGGCCGGACCGAGCTCAGCCGAGAGGCGCAGCTGCTTTGCCTCTTCGCCGGCGCCAACTCGATCTTCTACGGGGACCGGCTGCTCACCACGCCGAACCCTGGGCCCAACGCGGATGAAGAGCTAATCCAAGCCGCGGGGCTCGAGCCACAGGCTCCCGCGGTGCCCGCTGCTGCGGAACCCGCCGCCGAGTAGCAACTAGAAGCCCATCGCCGCGCGCGCCACGTCGCGCTCGACGACGCCATTGCGAACGAGCGCTTTCACGGCCATCTCGAACGTCTGCATTCCGTACGGGTGAACCCCCTGCTCCATCAGCTCCTTGAGCGGCGGGTTGCCGACGGGGCGCTTGATCGTCTCTCGCACCGAGCCAGTGGCGACCAAGACTTCGGCCGCCAGCACCATGCCCGAGCCGTCGGCCCGGGGCAAAAGTCGCTGAGCGATGACCCCTTGGAACGAATCTCCGAGCCGGTCGCGCAACTCCTCTGGATCGCCTTCGGCCAGCGAGATGATGCGGTTCATCGTCCGAGCGACATCCGGGGTGTGCAGCGTGGAGAGCACCAAGTGCCCTGTCTCTGCCGCTTTCAAGGCGATTTCCATCGTCTCGGAATCACGGATCTCGCCAACCTGCACGATGTCGGGATCCTGACGGAGCGACGCCCTGAGCGCGCTCGCGAAGCTGTGCGTGTCCGCACCGAGTTCGCGTTGACTGATGCTCGAGCTCAGATCCTCGTGCAAGTACTCGATCGGATCCTCGATGGTGACGATGTGTCTCGCCATCGTTTGGTTGATGTGACCGAGCATCGCTGCCAGCGTCGTGCTCTTGCCGCTGCCCGTCGCCCCGACGCAGAGCACGATGCCGCGGTCCTTTTCCGCGAGATCCGTCGCGGCTTTGGGCGCGCCGATTTCTTCGAGGGAGGGGATCTTGACGGGGATGACTCGCATGACGACGGCGAGCGATCCGCGCTGCCGATAGATGTTCACGCGAAACCGCCCGATGCCCTCCACCGAGTACGACGTGTCCAACTCACGCAGCTTGTCGAGATCGCGGGCCACGTCGGGATCGGAGATGATGTGCCGAGCGATGGCTTCGGTGTTCTCCGGGCGGATCTTGTCGACACGAAAGTAGACGAGATCGCTACGCACCCGGGCGCCCGGCGGTTGGCCGACCTTGAGGTGTACGTCGCGAGCTCCGGCGCGGATCGCCTTTTGAAGCAGCTGATGGAAGAACTCGACGGAGCTGTAGGGGTTACCCGCTTGTGTTCCAGGTTGGAGACTCACCACCTCGGGAGAATACCCCACGGGAGCCTCCCGGGCGCGCTTCCGCAAGTGTTTACGGGGCGGGGGCCGGCGCGTGCTCGGAAAGCATGCGCCGTGCACTCGAGACGAGATCGCGCTCTTCAGTACTGAGAGACGTTTTTTCTTGGAGCCTGGCAAGCGCGGTCCGGCAAGTCGTCGCCCCGAGCACGTCGGTCCGCTCCGCCGCGGCAGGCGGTTTCGCCACGATGTCGTGCACGGCGGCTAGCACCCGGAGGCGATCGCGACCGCCAAAGCCCTCGCAGAGTGGCCCGAGGGCGAGCGCGGCGTCGTCGGCGTGAGGAAGCGCGGCCAAAGCGACGGCGCGCACCGCACCACCGGCGGCGAACCCTTCGAGCAGGCCCGCGGCGCCTTCGAGGTTGGCGAGGCGCGCGAGGTCGAGCGGGTCACCGGAAGCTGCGGCCAGCCAGACCGGGTGTTTGGAGAATCGAGGGTCGGTCCCGGCCGCCGGCGAAGCACCTGCCCGTGGTGTGCTGGAGGCGCTCGTGGCGGCCGCCGCGCCACCGTGAGGCGTCGCTGGATGAGCGAGCGGATCCGGCGGTCGCGCCCGGGGTTGGCAAGCGAGAGCCTGCACGCCGACAGCGGCGGCCAGGACGGGAGCAAGGAGCGCGCGGGTCACTTTGTCGTCAGCCGAGGGGATGCTAACTCGACCGACGTGCCGTCATCGACGCTTGTGCGCCGGAGCGCCGCTCGACTGCTGCTTTTGACGATCGGCGTGTGCATCGGGCTCACTCTCGCCGCTCCGGCCGGCGCCTTCGGACTGGTTTCCAAGACCGAAGCGCCCCGCATCGTCCGGGAACGCGCAATCCTGACCTACGACCGTGGGCTCGGCACCGAAACCCTGACGGTCGAGCTGACCTTCGAAGGCCAAGCGGACGACAGCATGCTTCTCGTGGTGCCCACCCCGGCACGCCCGTCGTTCTATGCGGCAAAGGCCGGCGCGTTCGACATCGTCGAGGCGCTCGTCTCTGAAATCGAAAAGAAGGCCGTCTCGAAAGCAACCGCAAAAGAGGTTGGCGGCAGCGCTCTCGAACCCAAAGTCGTCCAGCTCCTGCCCAGCAAGGATCCGAGCGCGATCCTCGCGTGGGCAAAGAAACAAAAGCTCGACATCCCTCCTGGGCTTCGCGGCTGGCTCGGCTCGAACGGCGCCGGTGGCTACGTCGCCTTCGTCCGTGTGCCGACCGAAAGCGGCAAGATCATCACTCGGTTCGGCTTCAAGAGCGAGTTTGCGTTCTATCCCTATTCGTCCCCTACCCCAGCCAAGGTCGATCTCGAGCTCATCGTGCTCGGGGAGACGCCGGTGACGTGGTTTTCGGGAACACCGAAGAAGAAGGGCGGAACCAAGAACCGACTCTCGCTCGACTACGAGCTTTCCGGCGCGGCCGCCAACACGCGCCTCGGCGACGCGGTCCGAAAGGAACTCGGGCTCGATTCGCCGGTGTCGACGCTCTGGCTCGGCCGCTACACCACGAATCAAGTCGCCCGTTCGCACGCTCCGAACGCCTGGTTCGAAGTGAGCACGCGTCGACGTGCCGACGACAACGTGAAGCTGCTCGGTCCGCCGTTTGGATCGGCATCCGCCAAACCCGCCGCTTCGGTCCCGCTGAAATCAAAAGCCAAGCTCGGCAGCGGAGCGGCGGCCGAGAAAGGACCGAAGGTCCGCGGTCGGCGCAAACGAAAACCGTGGCCAACGAGCGCGAAGGCGGGCTTCGTCTTCTTTGTCGTCATCGTGGTGGGCGGGGTCATGTGGTATTTGAAGCGTCGTGAAGCCGCCTAGCCGACTGGCCGACTAACCGCCAAGCCGACGAGCAGCCCAGCCGCCCAGCCGCCCAGTAGCCGAACGGCGGCGTCCGAGGCATAGAAGAGACCCGATGGAAACGCGCCCCACCTATTGCCGCATCTGCGAAGCGGCCTGCGGCCTTCTCGCGGACACGGAAAACGGCGAAGTGTTGGCCCTCCGGCCCGACCCGGACCACGTCGTCTCCCAGGGTTTCGTCTGTGCCAAAGGCACACGTTTCACCGAGCTTCACCGCTCGGCGAGCCGCGTCGACCACCCCCTCGAACGCCACGAAGGCCGCCTGCGCCGCACGACTTGGGACACCGCCCTCGGCGACGTGGGAGCCAAGCTCCGTGCGATCCGAGACCGACACGGTCCCAATTCCATCGGGCTCTACATCGGCAACCCGACCGCCTTCGCCTACTCGATGCAAGTCGCTTCGCTCGCGTTCATCCAAGCGATCGGAACGAAAAACTACTTCACCGCCGGCTCGCTCGACTGCAACAACAAGTTCGCCGTCTCGCGGCAAATGCTCGGCTCGGCGGCGACCCACCCCGTTCCGGACATCGACCACACGAATTTCGCCCTGCTGCTCGGCACGAACCCGTCGGTAAGCCAAAGCTCCTTCGTCAACGCCCCGCGGTGGATCGAACGGCTGCGAGCCATCGAAGCTCGCGGCGGCACCGTCGTCATCGTCGACCCTCGACGTACCGAGACGGCACGAAGCGTGGGCGAGCACATGGCGATCGTGCCGGATACCGACGCGGCGTTGCTCCTATCGCTCATTCACGTCGTGTTCGAAGAGCGCCTCGAGAGCGGTGACTTTTCTCGGGTCAACGGGCTCGACGAGTTGCGCGCCGCCGCCCGTCGCTTCTCGCCGGAGAACGTCACCGGGACGACCGGCATCTCCGCCTTGCGCATCCGCGATCTGGCCCGTCGTTTCGCCCGCGCCGACGGCGCGTTCTGCCACGTCTCGACCGGCATCAATCAGGGCACGTTCGGCAACATCGCCTACGCGGCGAAGATCGCCCTCGAGCTCGTCACGGGCAACTTCGACCGTGCCGGAGGTGCGCTCTACCAAAAAGGCATCACGGACATCGCCACCATGGCGCGCCTCGTCGGCTTCGACCGCGAGCCGGACTGGCGAAGTCGAATCGGCAACTTCGCCCCCGTCACGGGCGCGATGCCGACGGCGATTCTGCCCGACGAGATCCTCACCCCAGGAGAAGGGCAAATCCGCGCGCTCATCGTCGTCGCCGGCAACCCCGTCTTGAGCGCGCCGGATGGGGCGCGATTCGCCAAGGCGCTCCAGCAACTCGAGCTCTGCGTGTCCATCGACATGTTCGTCAACGACACGGCCGCCTACGCGACGCACGTACTTCCGGCGACGGATTTTCTGGAACGGGAAGACCTGCCGATCGTGCAGTTCCAGCTGCAACCCGTGCCCTACGCGCAATGGACCGACGCCGTCGTCGAGCCCCGCGCCGAACGCCGAAACGAAGCGAGGATCTTCTTCGACCTCGCCCGCGCCGCCGGCCTGCCTCTGTTCGGCAGCCGCGCCGCCGACGCGGCCGTGCGAGCCACCGTGCGCCTCGGCGGATTCAAGGCGATGGTGCTGCCGTCGCTCATCCCTGGTCTCGGCCCGCGCCCACTCCAGAGGCTTCGCAAGAACCCCCACGGCGTCATCGTAGACCGCGAAGTCCGGGGCTCTTTCTTGAAAAAGCGCATCGGAACGAAGAGCAAGCGTCTCGAGCTCTATCCCGAGCCCGTCTGGAGCCGGCTGGACGAGCTCGAGTCCACCCTCGACGCCTCCGCCGACTCCCCCACCCTGCGACTCATCAGCCGCCGCGAGCGGCTGGGCCACAACTCGTGGATGCACTCGAACCCCACGCTCAAGACCGCGGCGCACGCCGCGCACCTCTCACCCGCCGACGCCACCCGCCTCGGCATCGCCCGCGGCGACCAACTACGCATCTCCAGCAAGAGCGGCGCCATCGAGCTTCCCGCCGAAATCAGCGAAAACGTCACCGAAGGCGCCGTCGCCATCCCGCACGGCTACGGCCACCACAAGAACAGCAGCTGGACGAGCGCCATCGCGCGAGGCGGCGTCAACGTCAACCAACTCGCTGCCTCCGGCCCCGACGATCTCGATCCCCTGAGCGGCATGTGCCAGCTCATCGGCATCCGCGTCCGCATCGAACGCATCGCCGCCACCGCCGCCGCCGAATAGCCGCCAACCGCCCCACCGCGCCTGACTTTTCCCCCAGAAATCCCCCCCGACTTGCCTCGCCTCCCCACCGCGAGCTAGATCCACCGCCTCCGACGTCCAGGTAGCTCAGTCGGTAGAGCAGTGGATTGAAAATTCACGTGTCGGCGGTTCGATTCCGTCCCTGGACACTGGCCTCTACGTGGTGTGTGCGCGCTCTGAGGGGGATAGCGGACACATCAGGCTTCGCGGGCCTCCAGGAATGCATGCTTCCGGCGACGCGCGGATGTAGCGGCGACGCGCCGATGTCGTGGCGACGGGGTGGAGGTCGGGGCGACCGGTGGATGTCGGGCGACGCGCGGATGTCGGGCGACGCGCGGATGTCGGGCGACGCGCGGATGTCGGGCGACGCGCGGATGTCGGGCGACGGCGCGGATGTCGGGCGACGCGCGGATGTCGGGCGACGCGCGGATGTCGGGCGACGCGCGGATGTCGGGCGACGCGCGGATGTCGGGCGACGCGCGGATGTCGGGCGACGCACGGATGTCGGGCGACGCGCGGATGTCGGGCGACGGCGCGCCGTAGCAAACGCTGTCTTCTCGATGTCTCGAAGAAAACGACTCGCGTTGGTCGATTTCTCTGGACAGATTTTTCGGCGACGCGCGCTCGAACACGTGAGTCGTTTCCCAGAATCCCCGCGCTGCCCGCACGCGAGTCGCTCCGCGCTTCGCGCTACGTCGGCATGAAAAAAAACCGCTCGCGACTCCGATCGCCTCACTCCGAGCGTCCTGAGCCGCCCGAAAATCGCGTGGTACGAAGGAAGTTCACAAAAGGGGGACTCGATGTTCGATCGTGCCGCGCCGGAAGAGTCGGCGCCCAGCTCCGAAGCGATGAGCTCTGGGGCGCTTGCCGTTGATGCGGACTCCGGCTCATCTGCCGACTCCGCCGCAACTGCTAACGCAGAATGGCGCCAGATCCACCACACCCTGCTTCGACTCGCCGACGAGTCCGCACGCCTCGACTGGGAGATCGGCGTCGAGCTGCTCCGTGCTGAGCGAGCGCGCTGTCACGCGCGACTCGGCTTTGGAAGCGTCATCGAGTACGCGGATCGGCTATTTGGCTATTCGCCGCACACCACCGAGGAACGTTTGCGCGTCGCCCGATCGTTGGAAACGCTGCCGAAGACCCGCGACGCGCTTTGCAGCGGTGGGACCAGCTGGTCCGCCGTCCGCGAGCTGACTCGCGTCGCCACACCGCAAACCGAGTCCGAATGGCTCGACGCCGCTCGGGACCGCCGGGTGCGCGAGGTGCAGAGCTTGGTCCGCGGCCGTCGACCGGGCGATTCGCCGAGCGATCCGAGCACTGCCGAGGCCGAGCGCCACGTCCTACGCTTCGATGTATCGGCGGAAACCTACGCGACCTTCCGCGAAGCCGTCGGTGTGCTGCGGCGCGAGTCGCTCGAGCCCTTCGACCACGACGAGCTGCTCCTGTTGATGGCGCGCCGCGTGCTCGCGGGCCCCACCGACAAGGGCCGCGCAAGCTACCAAATAGCGATGACCATCTGCGAGCACTGCCAGCAGAGTTGGCAGGAGGGGCGCGGCGAGCTCGTGCCGGTCGGCCATGCCGAGAGAGAAAAGGCCGAGTGCGACGCGCAGCACATCGGCTCGGTGTCCGCGGAATTTGTGCCCGAGCGAGGGTCGAAACGAGGTGCGGCGACGTCCCGCACGGCGACGGCGACAGTAACCGAGGATCCGGCGCAAGCGATTCTGCGGCCGGCGACGCCATCGACAGTAACCGTGGATCTGCCACAGTCGACTCCGCGGCGGCCGGCGACGCCATCGACAGTAACCGTGGATCCGCCACAGTCGACTCCGCGGCGGCCGGCGACGCAATCGATCCCGCCGGCAACGCGACGACTCGTAATGCGTCGTCACCACGGGCGTTGCGGCGTGACCGGCTGCCGGCACGCTAGCTTCATCGACGTGCATCACACCGAGCTACTCTCCGAAGGTGGCACCCACGACCCGGACACCATGCTCCCCCTCTGCTCGGCCCACCACGTCGCGGTACATGCGGGACGATTGCTCATCGACGGATGCGCCTCGCGCGGGTTCACCTTCCGGCACGCCGACGGCCGCCGTTACGGCGCCGTGCCCAGCGCCGTTCGGACCGACGACTACGCCAAAGTGTTTTCGGCGCTCAAGCACATGGGGTTCAAAGAGAAAGAGTGCCGCTGCGCGCTCGATGTCGTGCGCTCCCACGTGGGAGCAGAGCCCACGCCGGAAACGTTGCTCCGCGCGGCACTCGAACAGCTCACTCCTGGCTCGGCGGCGTGAAGAGTCCGGGCGGTAGCCGTGAGTTTCGTAGTGTCGACAATGCACGTCACGGTTGGGACGGCCCGACTGGACCGATCGTGACGCTCGCTCGCGCTGGACCGATCGTGACGCTCGCTGGCGCTGGGCCGGTCGTGACGCTCGCTGGCGTCGTGACGCTCGCTGGCGCTGGACCGTCGTGACGCTCGCTGGCGCTGGACCGTCATGATGCGGGAGTTCATCGAGGCTGGCGGCGACGCTCGCGAAACCGGCATGAATGTCGCAGGGAATGAACGACGCGGCCGACGAGCAGTAGCGCGAACCTCAGACTCGCCGCACTCGCGCGAGTCTCCGGTGCGAAGGCTGTCGGTGTGGACGACGCTACCAAGCTGACGGCTGGAGCATTGGAGCATTGGAGCCTGCCGCTGAACGCCACCGCGCCCTGCCGCGAGGTCCGAACTGAGCTCGAGAATCTCTCAATTGCGGCCTGCAGCTTCGCCTGGTCCCTGGTGCCGCGTGCCTCGTGCCTCGTGCTCGTGCCGCGCGCCTCGTGCCGCGCGCCTCGTGGCGCTATGCGCTAGACTCCTGCCCATGCCCTGGAAGAACCGGTCGCCGCGAGCCCCCTTTCAGGCCTGGTGTCCCGTCGCGCCAGCCATCGCTCCAGTTTTTTCGGCGTTGCTCTTTCTTGGCTGTTCGGGTGGCGAAGGAATGGACACGCAGCAGGGCGCCGCGGCGCTTGGGTGCCGAGATGTGGTGGCTGAGTCGACCATGGGTCGGGCGTCGGACAGGAACGGATGTGCGGCGGCGGCAGTGCGGGTGACCCGTGCTTGCGACGATGGGCGGACGATGGGGACCATCACGGCGTGGCCCGAGGATGCCCATAGTTTGTTTTTTGCGGGGGACGCGGTGGACGCGCTCGTTTCTCCGGAGTCGACGGATCTCACCGGAGCGGGGTTTGCTCAGTGGTCCGTCGCCGACAGCGGGGAGCCAACGGGCGGAGGCTCCGGGTGGTTTCGTTCGAACGAGAGTTGGACCGAGGACGTGGATCTGACGCTCGTCGCGGCTGCCACCGGCGACATGGCCGAGCTGACCGACGCGGCGAGCCTCGATTTCTCGCAGGAGAGCGTTGGCCCCATTTCGGAGGGCTCTTTCTTGGTGTTTCACAACCAGTCGACCCAGGCGTTTCTCGTGCTGCGGCTCGATCGCGTGCGCCGATTGCTCGAGCTCTCCGATTTGCCAGTGCGTACTGGAGAGTGCTCGTCCTTGGCCGAGCTCGACGCGACTTGGTACCTGCTCGAAGACGGGACCGGCGACTTCACTCGATTCGTCGAGTAAGGCTGCGGCCAGCCCAAGCGACCCTCCCGCCCAAGCGACCCTCCGCCCAAGCGACCCTCCGGCGTCGTTCGCTGCTAGTCGCCCGCGCCAACGGCGTCCTGCGCCGTTCGCAACAGTTCCTCGAGCTCTCGGAATCTATCCGCCACCCGGTCGAGTCGGTTCTGTGCGCCCAGGTCTTCGATTTGACGGGTCAACTGGAGGATGCGCGGGGTGGCGAGGGTGCCGCACGATCCGCGGAGGGCGTGGGCGCGGCTTCGGGTTTTGTCGCCGTCGTTCGCAGCGATCGCGGCGCGGAGGAGATCGAGCTGGCTGCGGCTGCCTTCGACGAAAACGGCGTTGAACTTCGCGCGCAGGGCTCTCGTGTCCGCGGCGGGGCGACTCGCCGGGGCGGACTCGGGGTTGTTCCGAGTGAAGGAGACCACCACGTCGTTCAGGCGGTGAATGTCGACGGGTTTGCTGACGTAGTCGTCCATGCCGGCGTCGAGGCAGCGCTGACGGTCGGCCTCCATCGCGGAAGCGGTCATGGCGACGATGGGGACGCGCTTTCCCTCGCCCGCTTCGGCTCGTCGGATTTCGCGGGTGGCGCCGTAGCCGTCCAATTCCGGCATCTGGCAGTCCATGAGGATGACGTCGTAGCCGAGCTCTCGCTGCATCGAGACAGCTTCGAGGCCGTTGGCAGCGACGTCGACGCGGCAACCCATGGCTTCGAGCATTTCTCGACCGACCATGCAGTTGGCTTCGACGTCGTCGACGACGAGAACCCGCGCGCCAGGCAGCATCTGGAGATCTCGTCGCGGCTCGTCATCGAGTCCGCCGTACAGGCGCGTCGTGGTCGTCGACGCGACGGCGCGCTTAAGCGCTCGGCGCAGGTCGCCAACGACGAGCGGTTTGTGCAAGTGCTGAACGAAATGAGCGGCCTCGTAGCTGGCGTCCCGGGGAACTTCGTCCGAGCTGAACATCAAGAGGCGTAGGTTGCTGCCCCCCGGCTCTTTTCGAATCGCGACGCCAAGCTCGACACCGCTCATCTCCGGCATTCGGTGATCGAGCACGCCGAGCAGGTAGCCCTGCCCCTCGGCCACGGCCTTGCGTAAACCGGCCAGAGCCGCAGGGCCGCCGGCGAAGGTATCGACGACGAACCCCCATTCTTCGAGACGCTCTCTCAAGAGCTCGCGGTTGACCTCGATGTCGTCGACCACGAGCGCGCGGATCCCGCTGAGATCGGTCGAGCTTTCGTCTTCGACGGCGCTCTTGTCGAGAGCAACGGGGATCCTCACCGTGAAGGTCGAACCTCGACCGAGCGTGCTTTCGACCGCGACGGTGCCTCCCATCAGCTCGATTAGTTGCTTTGTGATCGCCAGCCCGAGACCCGTACCGCCAAACTTGCGGGTCACGGTGCCGTCGGCCTGCTCGAACGAGTCGAACACCTGATCGAGGCGGTCGGCAGGAATGCCGATGCCGGTGTCGCGAACCGTGAGCTCGACCGTGACGTTCGAGTCGTCCGTCTCGAGCACGCCGAGCTCAGCGACGACGTAGCCTTCCGACGTGAACTTGATCGCGTTTCCCACGAGGTTGGTGAGGATTTGCCGCAAGCGTCCGACGTCCACGCGAACGCCGCGGGGCAAATCCGGTGCCAGTCGGAGAATGAGCTCGATGTGCTTGGCGGCCGCCACCGGCGCGAGGGCTTGCATGGTGTGCTCGATGGACCTCGGCAGGTCGCACGGCGTCGGTTCGATGGTCAGCTTGCCCGCTTCGATCTTCGAGAAATCGAGGATCTCGTTGATGAGGCTGAGCAGAGACTCCGACGATCGACGCACGATCTCCGCGCGCCGGCGCTGATTGTCCGGCAGCTCGCCGTCGAGCATCAGGCCGGTCATACCGATGATGGCATTCATCGGGGTGCGGATCTCGTGGCTCATATTGGCGAGGAACGACGCTTTGGCGTGGTTCGCCGCGAGAGCGTCGCGAGTCGTTTCTTCCAGACGTTCCGACTGCTCGAGCACCGTGCGTTCTTGCACGGCGAGCAGCTCCTTGAGCACAGCTACCTCCGATTTGAGCCGTCGGACGAGTTCGTCGGTCTCCTCGCTCACTTGGGAACCTCTTCGGGCGCGAAGATGGGCCCGTGATCGAACGGCAGGAGCGCCACTTTGGCGTTCATCGCGGCGTTCCTGAAAATGTCCGCGGTCTCGCGCTGGATGAGCATCCGCGTGAACAAGAGCACCGCGAACACGTCTCCAGAGGGGAGCACTCCGCCGAAGCCGAGGACGGACCGGATCGCGTGGGGCAGGACGAAGTCCTTCTGGGCCGGGATATACGGGCTACCCACGGCGTCCGGAACGAAAAATACATTGTAGGTGGTCTGCTCGAGCTCGAGCACGAGCTTCGGATCGGCTGCGACGACGTGCGCCACGCTCAAGCCGAGCTGCACCAGCAACTGCGAAACCATGGGGATCGATTTCACCGCGTCCTCGCTGGGGAGCGGGATCGTGCGGTGATCTCTGGAGGCGTGGCGCGACTGCCACGCCGACTTTTCCCCCGACGTGCCGAGCAAGGTCAGGCACCGAGTGGTTTCGCTAAGCTCGTGAGCTTGCATCTTGTTTGCACCGAAATGCCGAAGCGACGCATCGAGCTTGGAGAATGGCATCGTCCGATAGAGGCGGACGAGCGCGCAGGTGGGAGCTCCTTCGCCGTCGACGAGGTGCTCTCGCAAGAACGACGTGATTCGAGTCGCGGTCTCCTCCATGCTCCGCGCACCCGCGCCGATGTCGCGCAAGAGTGGGCCCATGCGCGTCATGTCGCTCAGCTGAAAGCGGCTAAGGTCGTACACGGCTCTCATCGAGGCGAAGGGCCAGCCCAAGGCCGCGGCGCGGATCGCGGCCCGGATACACGAGCTCCGTCTTGCCGGGGTCGCAGACCTGAAGGGTGTGGGCCTTGGCGCTCACGTATCACTCTCGGCAAGTCGCTCGAGCAAGTCGGACCCGCTCTGGGGTCGGCCGGTCAGGTACCCTTGGATCGAGTCACAGCCGGCGTCGACGAGAAACGTCATCTGTTCTTCGGTCTCGACGCCTTCGGCGACGACGTGCAGGCCTAGGTTGTGCCCGAGCGCCACGACGGTCTTGGCGATGGCGCCGTCGTCGATTCCGCTCCCGATGTCCTTGACGAAGGCGCGGTCGATTTTCAAGACGTCGAGCGGCAACACGCGAAGATATTCGAGCGACGAATGCCCGGTGCCAAAATCATCGACCGAAATCCTGACGCCGAGGTCTCTCAGGGCGCGGAGCGCGGCCACCGACGCTTTGGTGTCGCCCATGGCCGTACTCTCGGTCACCTCGACCTCGAGGCGCGACGGCGCGAGCCCCGCTTCGTCCAGTGCGGCACGAACGACGCGGGTCAGGTTCGGCTCGAGAAGCTGCCGCGCCGCCAAGTTGACCGACACGTGAAGCTCCCCATGGCCCTCGCGCTCCCACCTTCGGGCTTCGGAGCACGCGCTCCTCAGCACCCACTCGCCGATGCGCACGATGAGACCGGTCTCCTCGGCCACGGGGATGAACTTCGCGGGTGGCACTTTACCGAGCTTGGGGTGATTCCACCGAAGCAGCGCTTCGGCACCGAGTATCCGCCGGGTCCGGGCGTCGACCTTCGGCTGGTAGTGCACGTCGAACTGGTTCCGCGTCACGGCTTGGGTGAGCGCGCTCGCCACGCGCAGCTGCTCTTCGGCCCGGTCACTCATGCCGCGGGCGTAATATTCGCACCGTCCCCCGCCCTGCTGCCGCGCGCGCGCGAGCGCCGCCGTCGCCGACCGAACCAAAGCGGCCATGTCGTCTCCGTCGTCGGGAAACAGCGCGACGCCGAGATTCGCCGGGGAATAGTGCTCGTGTTCCGAAACCGAATACGGCTCCATGAGCCGCCGCTGCAAATCGACGACGAACCGGTGAACGTCCTCCTCCGCTTCGAGCGGCGACAGGGAAACCGCAAACAACTCGTCGGCGAACCGGGCGACAGTGTGTCGCATCGACGCCTGCCGGAGCCGATTCGAGGCGATTCGTAGCAGCCGATCGCCAACGTCGTGCCCCAGGGACTCGACGAGGCGCTGGTAGCCGTCGAGCCCTACGAAAACCAGCGCCAAGCGCCGACCCGCTTCGCGAGTCACGGCGACTTCGTCGCGCAACCGCTGATCGAACAGTCGTCGATTCGGCAGACCGGTCAGCGAGTCGTAGTGCACCTGAAAATCGATCATCGCCTCGGCGCGCTTGCGCTCGGTGACGTCCTGCATCGTGCCGACCAGCCGCCCGGACCCGCCGTCGACCTCGGACACCATCGTGCCGTGGTGGTGCACGAGTCGTTCGACGTCGTCTCCACCGAACACGCGGTGGTCGAGCTCGAACGAGCCACCGGACATCGCGACGCGGTAGATGGCTTTGCGCACCCGGGCGCGGTCCTCCTCGTGAACGATCTCGAGAAAGCTGTCCAGCACGAGCGGCGCGGAGCTCTCGAGCGCCAATAGCGCGCTGAGCTCCGGCGAGATCCAAGCCGTATCCGTCTCTTGGGAAAGCTCCCAGGAACCCAATTTGGCGATTCGATGCGCTTGACGCAGCCGCTCTTCGTGCTGCTGGAGCGCCTCGGAAGTGCGGCGCGCCCGGAGGGAGAAACGCACCCGTTGCGCCAGGATCGGCCAAGTCACCGGTTTTGAAACGAAGTCGGTCGCGCCGGCATTGAACGCACGAGACACCGAGGTCTCGTCGTCCAAGCTGGTCAACATGATCACCGGGAGCAAGGGGTCCTCTTCGCGCAGCACCTTGCACGCCTGGTAGCCGTCCAGCTCCGGCATCATGACGTCCAGCACGACGACGTCGGGCTCGTGCTCGCGCACGGCGGCGACGGCTTTGGCGCCATCGTCCACCGCGACCACTCGGTGCCCGTCTTTCTCTAGAACCCGCGTAGACAACTTTCTTGTGGTCGCATCGTCGTCGGCGAGCACGATGAGCGAGTCGACGGGCTGGGGGACCATGCTCGGCCGCCCGCTCTCGGCGGGAGCTTCAGCCCAAGTCCTCTCGCGCATCACCGCGGATGATACGGAGTTTTGCCCCGGCTCGGGGCTTCTGCCGTGAACGGAGTTTTGCCCGACTGGGGGCTGCTGCCGGTGAATCGAACAGCTACCGCTCAGCCGGACGTGGCGCCAGCAAGATTTTCGCGAGCTTGGGCTTCGAGGCGGGCGGAGAAATGGGCTGTCGTGTAGATGCTCAATCGCTCGAGAAAGCCACGCAGAACCTTGGCCCGCCCCCGGCGGTAGTCCGCGTCGCTGGCGAACGCGTATTCCTGACGGATCTGCCGCTCGTAGCGATCGAAGCGCGCGGGCGATGCGCCGAGAATCGACAGGTCGATGTCCGACAGCAGCGCCGCGTCACCCACGAGAAGCGCGCCGGAGTGCACCGTCGTGCGAACGAGTCCAGAAAGGCGTTCGGAAACTTCGACAGGGATTCGTGCGGCTCGGGCGGCGTCGGCCATCAGGACGGCGCTTCTTTCTTCGTTGTCTCCGGCTCGCGGCTCGTACACGACGTCGTGAAACCAAAGCGCCACCTCGAGCTCGGCGGGCCGCTCCGCCAGGTGCATGACGCGGTCGAGCCAAGCGAAGCATTCGACCAGGTGCTCTTCGGTGTGGTAGGCGCGCCACGACTCGGCATATGCCGCAGTGAGACGGGGCCAAACCGAAGTGTCGGCGGCGCCGAGTCCCTTCCAGACGCGCTCGAACCGCGCGCGGGGGAGCTCAAACACGTCGGGCTCCCGTTCGGCCGATGGACGCGCCAAGCCAGCGAAGAAACCGCTTGGCGAAGAGCAACAGTAGCGACCAACGTTTGTGTGCCACGTTTCGCACCGCCACGATGTGAAAGTGTGGCCAGGCGCGCCGGCGCCCGCGCCTACCGCTGAACAGAATCGTGAAACAGCCCTGGTCGCGGTAGTAGCGACGACCGAGCAAGCGCCCGGAACGCTGCGCGAGTACGAGCATCTCGTCCTCCTCCATAGGCGTCGGCGCCTCCGTGTGAAACGACAACACGTGGTAGGTTGGCAAGAGCGGCAGCGGACACGCTCGCAGCTCGCATTCGCGCCCGGTCGAAAGGCGAAATCGAGTGATCTCGGCGCTCATGGCGCTTCCCCCGCGCAGGGAGGCTGGGCGTCGAGCAAGGCATTGACGATGGCCTGAACCGAGGATGCGGCCGATCCCGTTTCGACGAGCGACGATGCTCCAGCTGCGATCTGAAAGTACCCCTCGACGGTGGCCATCAAGCTGACGGCGATCCGTCGAGTATTGGCGGTGCTCCGACGCTCGTCGTCGAGCGCTCGGCAGATCAGCTCGTCGAGCAAGGCGATGGCTTCGGCGAGGAAGCCAACGTAGAGGTCGCGGACCTCCGGCACTCGCTGCGCTTCCGATGCGATGCCAATCCAACAGGCGACCGCCTCGGGATCGGAGTCTTCGCCGAGCGCCAACCAGGCATCGAAAGCCGCTTCGAGACGACGTCGCGGCGACGGAGCGCTCTTGGCCCGTCGCTCGGCGCGGCGCTGCAAGCCGTCGGCGAGCTCTTGGAAGAGCTCGACGAGGATCTCCTGCTTGCTCTCGAAGTGGTAGTGCACGAGCCCGGGTGACAGGCTCGCAGCCCTGGCGATCGACGCCACGCTCGCGCCCTCGTAGCCCGTCGTGGCCATCACCCGTCGCAAGCCAGCAACAATCTCTGATCGGCGTTGTGCGGTGTTGGAGGGGCGTCCCATGAGAAGATTATTGGTTGGTTAACCAACCAATGCAAGCGTGTAATGATTTCTCCTTGTTTTTCCGACATTTAGCCCTCAGAGGAGCGACTCGCTGCGTCCGGAGCATTCGACATTGTGCCTACCCTTCTGAGGGACGCGCTGGCAGGTGGCGGCTCATGAGAACGCTGCCGAGCTCGCCACCTCAGACCGAGAGCAAGAGCCCGCTCGCCGCCGCGCCGGTCGCCGCGGCGATGGCCGCTACGTAGAGATCGACCTGACGAGCGTATGGACCACCCTGCTGGAGTTCGGCGTCGGTCTTGAAGTCGACCACCACCCAGCGCGCGTCCTCGAGGAACGCGAGATCGACGACGCCCTCGGCGATGGTCCCGTCCTCGAGCCGGTGAGCAATCGGGGTTTCTCGACGGCAATCGCTGGACGCCGCCGCGCGCTTCATCACGGGATGCTGAAGGGCGGCGGTTACCGCAGCGACCGCGGCCTGCACTTCCTCCGGAGTTGCCGCGACGAGTCGCCCCTGAGCGGCGGCGACGGTTGCAACCGACTGCTTGCCCGCGTCGAGCGGCACAGCAGCGAGCACACCGTGCACCAGCGTGCCGAACCGTTTCCCGCGGGGTCTTCCCTCCCGGGGCGCGTCGGTGCGCTCGATGGGCACCGCGGAGCCGGCTTCATCGCCGGCCATGGCGAGGCGCGTGACGGTTTCCGCCACGAGGCTCGGGACACTCGCTTCACGCGTCGCCTTGCTCCGCCGGCCCACCCACTTTTGGTGCGCGCGAACGCCGTCGAGCGAGCGCGTTTTTTTCTCGTCCTCCTTGAGCAAGTCCATTTGACGAAGGCCGCCGGCGGCGTCGACGTCGAGCTCTAGACTGTTTGGATCCCACCACACGATGCCGTGTCCGCCGGCAAGACTCGGGTGCCAGCCGGGCGCCACACAATCGTTCGGTCCGGCCTCGGCATCGTAGGATCGGCTACGCACGCTGTCTGCGCCGAACTTGGGGATCGACGGATGGTTTTTTGCCGCTCGCCGGCCTCGACCACGAGGGTAGAGCGCGGGCGCGAGCGAATCGATCCACCCCTTGAGCGGCGCCTCGTCGCCATCTGCCGCGTCACCGAACACCGGCGCCACGAGCAGGTCGCGAGCACGGGTCGCCGCCACGTATCCCACCCGCACGAGCTCCGCGTCGTCATGGCGGAGAATGCGTTCCTCATTGTCGCGGATCTCCTTCGGGCGGCAACCGCACACGGGAAACGCCCACAGCCGCTTTTCCGGATCGACATGACGCGAGGGGAATCGTGACCTTAGCGGGGCACCGGGATCACAAAGGATGACGACGGGGAACTCCAGCCCCTTGGCCTTGTGGATGCTCATCACCCTGACCCCGTCGGTCCCTTCTTCGACGATGGGTGCCTCCGAGCCCTGCCCGCGATCGGCCTGCTCGCCGAGCCAGTCGACGAACGCGCGGAACGACGTGGCCCCGCGCGCTTCGAACGAACGCGCTTGCTGCACCACCGCGAGCACGTTGGCCAGCGCTTGCTCCCCCGTCGGCCAGATGGCCAGACCCGCGTGGGCGCGTGTGTCGCCGAGCAGGCGGTCGACCGTGTCGGCCGTCGGTCGAGCGTTTCGACCGACGTACAGGTCCCGCAAGATCCCGAGCGCGTCGGCGACCTCCCGGTGAGCCCGCTCGGCGGCGTCATCGATGGGGCGTAGCGGATGCAGTCGACCCACTTCGGCGCGGAAGGCGAGCAGAGCATCGTCGGTGATCGCGAAGAGCGGTCCGCGAAGGGTCGCGTAGACGCTGAGCTCGTCGTCTGGCCACTCGATGGCGTTGAGCGCCGCGCGAAGCGCGATCACTTCTTCGCGGGCGTGGAACGACCTGCCGCCCACGAGCACGTGGGGCACTCGGCGCGCCTCGAGGGCGCGAACGTACGGCCGCGTCTTGTCCTCGCCGAAGGACTGCAACCGGCGAAACAGCAAACACACGTGTCGGGCCTCCACGGGGACGCGACGCCCGCGAGCGGAAGGATCTTCCACCTTCCAGCCGCTTTCGGTGACGAGCCAATGCACGAAGGCGCCCACCGCGTCGGGGTAGGATTGCTCGACGGCGTACTTGGCGAGCGTCTTACCGCGCCCGTAGGGATCGGGGACCGGCAAGGCCACGACGGCAGGCTGCTCGCCGTAAGAATCTCGAAACTCCGTGAGCGCCACGTACTTGGCTTGACTGCCGTCTTCGGCGCCCTGCATCACTGGCTCGAACGACGCGTTGACCACCGCCTGGATCGCGGGCACCGAACGAAAGCTCGACGTGAGATGAAGCAGCTCCCCACCGCTCGCCACGAGTTGCTGTTTCACGCGCTCGTAGAACACCACGTCGGCTCGGCGAAAGCGGTAGATGGACTGCTTCGGATCGCCGACCACGAAGAGCTTTCCCGCCAGCGGCCGGACCTTTTCGAAGTCGGCTTCGCCGGGATCGTCGGCAGACAAGAGCAGCATGATTTCTGCCTGCAGCGGGTCCGTGTCCTGAAACTCGTCGACGAAAATGTGGCTGATGCGCTTCTGCAGATCGGCTCGAACCCGGGCGTCGCCAACCAGCAGGTCCCTTGCGCAAAGCAGCAAGTCGACGAAGTCGAGCCCGCCCATCTTGTTCTTCAGTGCTTCTCGTTCGAGCACCACTGGCCAGAGCTCTTCTTGCAACAGTGCGGCCAGCTCGGCGTCGGTGTCCCGCAGAAATTCTTCGAACGCTTTCTGAAGCTCGTCTCGTTGGGCGAGCACCTCTTCCCGCGGCAGACCGTCGCCGTAGCTCTGCCCCCCGCCCTTCCAGCGCCAGGCCCCCCAACTCCGTCGGCCGTATCGCGGTACGGAGAAATCACGGAGCTCGGCTTCGAGGCCGTCGTAGTCCCGGTGCCCCGTGATCGCTTCGCGAACGGTGATTTCGTTGGCCAGATCGCGAAAGGCTTCGAGCCCTCGAGCCAAGTAGTCCGAGGCGCGTTTGGCCTGCTCGGCGAGCTCTCCGACTTCGGCGATCTTCAGGAGCAACGCGTCGATCGCGCCTTCTCGGTCGACCCGAGGTTTAGTCCACCGCGCGTCGAAGTCACGGTAGGAAGCGAGATCCGCGCACGCTCTCAGCAATTGCTCGCGCGGGCCCGAGCCTTCGGACTTCCAACCGCGACGACGAAGCACTCGGCGCACCCCTTCGGGCGGGTCATCGAGCTTCTTTTGGAACCAACCATCGAAGGCTTCTTCGAGCAATCGCTCGGCTCGCTCTTCGTCGATGACTTCGAAGGCGGGGTCCACTGCGGCTTCGATCGGCCGTTCTCGCAGCAGATCGGCGCAGAATGCGTGAATCGTCGAAATTCGGGCGGCTTCCAGCGCAGCGAGCGCAGCGTCGAATCGATCTCGCTCGACGCTCTGCTCCGACTCTTGTCGAGCACGCTCGATCTCCGCCCGGAGCCGGAGCTTCATCTCCCCGGCGGCCTTTTCGGTGAAGGTGACTGCCACGATGCTGTCGAGATTCGACCGGCCCTCGCGGATCACTCCGAGGATGCGCTCGACCAGCTCGGTCGTCTTGCCGGTACCCGCGGCCGCCTCGACGACGAAGGTCCCGTCGAGGTCGGTTCGAATGCGCCGGCGAGCCTCAGCGTCCGCGAGCTTCTTCTGCTTGGCGCCGCTCATGCTTTCCCCCGCAGCTTGGCGAGATCCGCTAGGCGTTTCTGGTTCTTGCGCCGAGATCGGCGCTCTTCGTACGGGCCGCAGACGGCGGTGAAGTCGCACCAGCGACATGCGCCTTCGTCGGGAGCGGCGGGAAGGAACCCTTCGTCGAGCGCGCGACCGATCGTCTGCACGACGAGCTCGGCGCGCTCGCGGCTCAGCGCATCGAGGCGGATGTCTCGGTCCTGAAATCCCCCCCGTGAGGTGCAGTAGTAGAGTCTTCCGGAGTCGACTTGCGCCCCCGAAAAGATTTTTTCCAAGGCGAGGGCGTAGAGCACCGGCTGGAGCGCGGTTCCTCCACCGATGACGAGCGTGCGATCCCTCGACGCCGAACCCGTCTTGTAGTCAGTCGCTCGAAGGCGCTCGCCCCGACGTTCGACCAAGTCGATCGAGCCGCGTAGACGCAAGCCGCTGTCGAGCTGCACCGGCTCCGAATGACTCGCCGGATCCGAATCGGACCGCGCCAAGCCGAACGCGAGCTCGAAGTACGCCGGCACCCATGGATCGCCGACCTGGCGGGCGAGCCACTCGCGCAAATCCGCGCGAACCTCGACGATGCCGTCGTCCCATACTCGATCGATCGCCGGGGCGAGCTCATCGGAGTACCGAGCGGCCACCCGAGTGATGACGTCGTTCAACCGCGCCATCGCGGCCCCGAGCGAGTCCACGGTGACCGGCAGGAGCCCCTCATCACGAAGCTCGCTCAGAAGCTCCCGCTGAACGTCGTGGATCAACGAGCCGCGGTGCAGCGGGTCGAGCTCGTCGATGGCTTCGGCCTCCTCCCTCGGGGCGAGGCCCACGACCGTGGCCAAGTAGAAGCGATACGGACACGCGGCGTACTTTTCGAGCGCAGTCGGGGAAAAAACCCGCGCCCCCAGGCGGTGCGCGTCGAGCGCCTTTTTCGCCGCGTCGCTCGGGTCGACGAGCCCGTCGACGTTCATCCAGCGTCGGGCTTCCCACCTTCGGCCTCGAAAACGAAGGGCGCGGGCGAGGTGCTCGTTCGCGTCG
>JAJDAH010000398.1 GCA_029261965.1 Polyangiaceae bacterium | reverse complement strand
GCCACTTGCACACGTCGATGGCCATGACGCGCGCCTTGTTCTGCTTGGGCGTCGTCGCTGCTGGATGTTCGTCCCGTGGGGGCGAGGGCGACAACTCGTTGGCAGCGGGGGCGTCGGGCAACGGCGCGAACATGCGCAACTGGCGGATCGATCTCGTCGAACCACCGGCCCGAGGGAGCGGGCTCAGGCCTCGACCGATCGCTCTAGCGGGCGTGGGTGGTAGTGGCGGTCGGGCGGTTGGTGGTGCGCCAGGTCATGCCGGTGCTTCCGGCGCCGGCGGCGTTTCGGGCAATCCGGGATCCGCAGGTGAAGCTGGTGCGACCGGCAGCGCCGGCGCGCTGGGCGCCGCGGGTACGTCGGGCGCCGCGGGCACGTCGGGCGCCGCGGGTACGTCGGGCGCCGCGGGTATGTCGGGCGCCGCGGGTGCATCGGGCGCTCTGGGTACATCGGGTTCGTCCGGCTCCGCGGGGGCGGCGGCTAGCGCCGGTGTCTCGGGCGGCTCCGCCGGGGGCTCGGGAGGTTTTTCGGGTTCGGGTGGCGCTGGTGGAGCGACGGGGCTTCCGCCCCACTGGCTCGACGGCCTTGGCCCCGGCGTGAACTACGGCATCGCCGAAGGCTACCCCGGCGATCAAGGGCTCGACGCCCACGCCCACGTCTTCGCTGTGGAGACCTTCGAAACCGGCACCGTCACCATCGCGACGGAAGAAGATCGCTACGCGCGCGAGATCACGGTGACGAATGCGCGGGCATTCACCGGTCAGTATTCGGGCGAGCACTCCTGGCGACAGAACTACCAAGGTCCTACGACGCGTCATCGTTTGCCCGTCGACGCAGACGGTGGCGACGAGCGTCCAACCTACTTCCAGCGCATGTGTCTGAGCCACGATGATTCGTTTCACCCCGGCTCGTCGATGGCCTCGGTCGGTGTCAAGGGTTTCGGGATCTACGCCGACCGAGTCTTTCCGAGTACGAATCCCCCGACACCCGGCATCGACAACTTCAACGCGGGCGTGCAGTTCGTCGGGTGGGGTCCGAGCGTGAAGCCGGAGGCCAACGATGGGTTTCTCTTTGTCGGCCACGCCTACAGCTTCAACCCGCGTCCCGAGGAAGCTCTCGCCGAGGTCGGCTCGGTCCTCGTGACGGATCCGCCAGCGGGGGAGCCAGCGCAGCGTTTTTCTGCGTACTCGACGCCGTTCGAATACATCACTTTCGGCGAGTGGAGCTGCTACGAGGTCGGGCTCTACCTCAATCGAGCGGACCAAAGCGACGGCGAGATTCGTTTCTGGATTGACGGAGTACTGCGCGCTCGAGCCATCTCGGTCACCTTCCGCATCGCGGAGGACCTCGTGCCGAACCACATGCAGATGAACCTGCACCGGACCACGGCCAACTTCCCTCACACGATGATCCGTTGGACGGACAACATCGTGCTCGCGCGTCGCTATATCGGCCCAGTCGACCGCGGACCGTGAACGAAAGCTATTTCTTGCAACTCAGTGCGCGCACTTTTCCGCCGAGCCTCGCGCCGATGTTGGCGAGCTTGGTTTCGCCTGTCGCCGTGATGGTGACTTCAGGATCCGTGCCCACTTTGCCCTCGATTTTCACTTCGAGCCCGGACCCCGATCCCGACGACTGACGCGCGAGGCGACGGCCGCGCAGCGAGACGATTTTCGTTTCGCCGCTTTGGGGGTCCAGATTGATCCCGAACACCAGGTCTCCGTCGAACGCTCCCTTTTTGCAGTCCATCGGGCTCGTCGACAGCGTGATGCTCGTGTAGCTCGAGCCCTTCTCGACGATGGCGCCGCGCCAATGAAACGGCTTGCCCTGCACGGTTGCCGTCGCGCCCTTTTGCGGCCGGTCCGCCGCGCCGGTGCCGAAGTCGCCGCAGTGCGTGGCCACGGCGGTCCCCTCGAGAGTGAGCGGTTTCTTGTCCGCGCCAGCAGCTTCGAGTGTCAGAGAGAGTTTTGCTCTCACCGAACCGTCGGCGCGGGAGAGTTCGACGGCGCCCTGGTCGCCCTGGCGCGTAGACGATTCGTAGTAGGTTTCGAGCACCCGTGGTTTGCCCGCGTGTGGGCCGTCTATCGGAACGCCGACGACGAGGCGGAAGTGAAAATCGTGCTCAGTGTGCTGGCGGTGCATCGTGTTGTTGCGAATGTCGGCACAGCTGAGTTTCGCGCTCGACCCGACGAGCGTGATCGCTTCGCCACCGGTGGTGTAGGTCGACACCGACAACAGCTTTGCTTCTGCCCCCGACCGGGTGACCGAGATCTCCGGCGGTGGTTTCGAGGGTTCGGCGTTGCTCGCGGCGGAGGTGGCTGCTGGCGGGTTCTGCTGTGCGTCTTGGGGCTCGGCCGGAACGGCCTCGCGGCAACTGGTGAGCACGAGCAGGGCGACGAGGGTCCATTTCATGGGGTCTTCCTACTCCGACCGCCGCGTCGAGTGAAACATGAATGCCCCGGTCGATCCGCGAACCGAGTACTCTTCGCCGATGCCCGAGCTGACGAAGGAGCAGCGCCGCGGTCTCATTGCCCTCGCGTGCAAGGTGGCCTGGGCGGATGGGGTCGTCAGCCCGGAGGAGCGAGCCCAGGTTCTCGACCTCGTTCGCCGGCATGGGGACGCGTCTCTCTCCGAGCGCGAGCTCGATGCTTGGCTGGAAACCGGCGGGCCGGAGGTCGAGCTGGCGTCGGTACCGAGCGAAGTGGGGGAGACGTTCTTTCACGAGGCGACCGAGGTCATGCGCGCCGACGGCGAGATGGCGACCGAAGAGATGGAGCTCGTGTGTCAGGTCATGTCGCGGGTGTTCGCGCACGAGCCCCAGGGCACCCCGATTTCGAAGATTCGGCTCGTCAAGCGCGCCGTACCGAAATAGGCATCGCTCAAGGAGTCGCGCGCGCCCAGCGACCGAGCCAATAGACGACACGAAAATCAGCGGCGGGGTTCAGCCCGCTCGGGTTGCCTGCGGCGTTGACCTGGTACGGGTTCGAGCGCCAGAACCAGTTGCTGGTCGGGCGAATGCGCATCGGCATCGGATCTCTCGAAACGAGAGTTCCGCCGCGGCCGGGCGACGCCAAGAGCGTGATCGGCGTTCCGTCAATCCCTACGCAGTCGTCTGCAGCGATTTCGGCGTCGTCGCAATTGATTCGGTCTTCTCCGAAGTAGGGCGGCGCAGGGAACTCTTCCAGCGACTCGACGCCTCGAGCCACCGTGGCCGCGTCCGGGGGTGTCGCCGCGGAGCTCCACGCCGTGATGCCGGCGTCTGCCGTTGCGAACACCAGGTCGTAGAAGCTCTGCTTCTGCTCGGTGGGTTGTCGATCGCCACCGCGGTCGTAGAGTCCGGTGCGTACCGCGTCCCTCATGACGTCGCGAATCGCGTCGTCGCAGATGTAGCGCGTCGCGAGCAAGCCGCCCTGAAACGCCATGTGGTAGGCCGAATAGTTCGACATGACTCCGAGGTCGACGAAGTTCATCTTGTCGCGCGACAACACGTGCAACTGACGCTGCTCGATGATCACTTCCTCGAAATAGCGCGCGACCTCGGGATCGGCAGCGATGTAATCGATCGCGCCGAGGATGCCGACGGCGATGATGGCGTTGAACCCGTTCTCGGCTCCGGGCAAGTAGATGCGGTCGAGCGAGTCCTCGTGGAGGATGCCGTGAAACGTCCTACGCCCGTCTGCGTCGCGGATCTCGAGGTCGAACCCTTCGTCGCCCACGATCATGAGCGACTTGGCGATGGCGACGGCATCGGCTTGCAGACGGGACTTGCTCGCGTCATCGAAAGTGGGGTCGTCCCGGATGACCTCCCAAGCGGCGGCGAACCCGAGAACCCAGCCGACGAGCTGATCTCGACTCGCCGAGTCTTCCCAAACGTGGTCTGGGAACAGCCCTCCAGAGTTGTCTTCGCGCCAGGTGCCGTTGTCCTTTTCCGTCGGGAGCGCGGCGCCGTTCGAGTCGAACAACGGCGTCGTCGGGACCTCGCCCTGACCAGGCAGGTCTTTGCGAGCGAAGGCCCGGGCGATGACGCCTTCGACTCCGGTGATTGCCGTGGCGAGATGCAGCGCGTCCAGATCCCGGACGAGGTGTGCGCGAGCGCGGTCGACGTCGGCACAGGCGGCGCCCTGCTCGCGCAACGTCGCGTAGCGGTACGCGTCGGCGGCGATGCCCGCGCCAGCAAAAGCTCCGGTGGCCTTGTCGAAGGCCGTGCCGACCTGTGCGACCGGTCGCGAGCTGAAGGCTTCGAAGTCCCACTCGGCGTTCTGCGCGATGAATTGGTCGACGAGCATGCGATCGGCGGTGTTGCCCTCGGGGATGGTCATGCCCGCGTTGAGACCGGTGGCAAACGCATTGAGGCCGTGAAATTGCCGGTCGAAGCGGTCGGCTTTATCCGCTAGCGCGGCGTCGAAGGAGCCCGCGGTCGGTGACGCGATCACGCTCTCCCACGAGAAGGTACCGCTGCCGCATGCGGGCGGCATGGGGGCGGGGAGGCGACAGGCGGCGAGCGGCGCCGAGCTGTCCCCGGCGTCGGCGTCGGGACCGGCGCCAGCGTCGTTCGATGGAGCTCCGGCGGTTCCTGCATCGGGACCCCCTACGGCGTCGCTCGAGCTCGAGCCGCATCCCATGATGGCTACGGCGCAGAAGGTCGCGCCGGTCAGGGCCGATCGACGACGGCGGTCACGCGTACGTCGCAGATCTTCCAGCCCACCGGGCTGATGTCCCGAAATGCCGTTTCCTCGGCTCCCAATTGAAGTTGCCATCCCGAATCCGTGAGCGATAGGTCGAAGTAGTCGATCGCCCCGTTGAGCATTTGGAGCGACGAGCCTGCTCGAGAAATGTCGAGTCGTTGTTCTTTGCCGAGGGCGTCGAGCTCGACGTGCGCATGATAGACCTCTCCGGGTTGCCAAGGGAAGTCCGCGCGAAAGCTCGTGTAGGCTTTGAAACCGCAGCCTGGCGGTCGAGCGTCGAGGTCATTTCGCCCGAAAAAGATGGTTCTGCGGCGAAGTCCGGTGACCGACCCGTCGATTTGGGGGGCGAGACCCAGAATGTAGCGCTGTCGACTCACGGGTGCGTTGCGCGACAGGCCGAACAAGATGTGGTTCAACACTCCTCGGCTGAACAAATCGCTGCGCCACGGGCCCGCATCGATGTCGAAATCCACATGTATCTTCGAGTAGCGAGTCCCGACCTCTCCGAAGTCGTGCAGCTCTTCTTCGCCGGGGAACGTGATTTCGAAGCAACCGGGGCGTTCGAGCAGTACGAGCGGGCCGCAAGCCGGGGTGGCGCATGATTCGGAGATCGCGTCGCTGGCCGAATCGATGCCGGCGTCGTTTGCGGCAGTCGCGTCGGTCGGCGTGGCACTGTCGGTCGGAGATGGACCGCTATCGATCGCGGGCGCGCTGGAATCTCGAGAGCCGTCCGGGGTCACCGCCGCCGGGGCATCGCTCTGCGCGCCGGCGTCGGCGGTATCGATGTCGTCCGTCGGACTTCCACCGCACGCCGCGATCGGCCACCCGGCAGCCAACAGCCACATGCGCCTTCGACGAGCCATGTTTCGAGTCTACTCGACCGACGCCGCCTTGACGCGCCTACCGCAAAAAGGAATCTTGCGCGCCCATCATGGCAAAGCCCAATTTCGCCGCTCTCGGCCTGACAATCCCCGATCTGCTACTTCCGAAGGACGGCGTGGATCTGACGCGATGGGCCGTCGTCGCCGCCGACCAGTACACGTCGCAGCGCGACTACTGGCAGCGCGTCGACGATTACGTGGGAGATGCACCGTCGACGTTGCGGCTCATTCTCCCGGAGGTCTACCTCGAGGATGACGACGTCGACGCGCGCGTCAGCGGCATCCAGCAGGCGATGCAGCAGTACCTCCAGCAAGGCGTGTTTCGAAGTGCGCAAGCGATGGTCTACATCGACCGAAAGACCAGCCATGTGGCGTCTCGAAAAGGCCTGATCGTCGCGCTCGATCTCGAACACTACGACTATCGGAAGGGCTCGAAAACTCTCGTTCGAGCGACCGAGAAAACCGTGGAGGAGCGCCTCCCGCCGAGAGTGAAAATTCGAGCCAACGCGGCTCTGGAGCTTCCTCACGTCATGGTCCTCATCGACGATCCCGAACGCACCGTCATCGAGCCGCTCGCCGAGCGCTTTTCCCAAAGCGCACCGCTCTACGACGTCGAGTTGATGGAAAATGGCGGTCGATTGCGTGCACACGAGGTGAGTGACAACGGCGCGCTCGAAGCGATTCGTTCGGCGCTCGAATCGCTCGCTCAACAAAGCAAGTTCCGTGAGAAGTACGGCGTGCAGGGCGATGACGTGCTGCTCTACGCGATGGGTGATGGCAATCACTCGCTCGCCGCCGCCAAAGCTCACTGGGACCAAGTGAAGAAGACCCTGTCTCCCACCGAAAGAGAAGAACACCCGGCGCGCCACGCGATCGTCGAGCTCGTCAACGTGCACGACGAAGGACTGGTCTTCGAGCCGATTCACCGCGTCGTGTTCGGAGTCGACCCCCGCGCGCTGCTCGATGGTGCCCCGGCGTACTTCGAGAAACGCGGCAGTCGGTGCTCCACCGAGTCCGTGTCGGACGCGGCGTCGCAAAAACGAAAGCTCGAGACGCTCTGGACGTCCGGCGAGCGTCACGCCATCGGGTACGTGACCAGCTCGGATCGCGGCATCCTTTTCGTCGACGACCCCCGACACAATCTCGCCGTCGGTTCGCTACAGAACTTTCTCGACGACGAGCTCGGCGGGCGAAAGGGCGTCTCGACGGACTACATTCACGGCGATGACGTCGTCGAATCGTTGTCCGCCGATCCCGAGCGCATCGGTTTCTACCTCCCCTCGATGGATAAGAGCGATCTCTTCAAGACCGTCATTCTCGACGGGGCGTTGCCGAGAAAGACTTTCTCGATGGGAGAAGCAGACGAAAAGCGCTTCTACTTCGAGGCGCGAAAGATCGTCGGTTGACTGTGACGAACGGCGTGAACGACGCGCGTCTTTCTTGCTGCCGGATGGCGGATCGGGCTACGCCGTGACCGTCACTGACACATGGCCTGACCGAGCTCGCCCGAGGGCAGAATCGCGGCGCACGTGAAGCACGAATCGCTGATGACCGGAAAGGTGTCCATTGGGCAGTCCTGAATGGCCGAGCAGATATACTCGCAATCCCCCATTCCAAACCGCGAGAAGGCGCCGCTGACCGTGTTCGTCCCCGGCATGTAACCCGCGCTGACGTCCGTTCCTCCACTGAACGACCGGCTCTCATGGAAGGTCGTGCCGGTCGGACAGGGCCGCTCGCCGCACGACATTGCGACGTTCTGCGCGCCCGCCACCGGGTCGGAGCATCCAGTCGCGCAGTGCAGGGCAGCCATGAACAGGCAGGAAGCAACTATGGTTTGGCGCAGCATGCTCTTCGTCCTCCCGAAATGCGATCACATCGCGTGCAACGTTAGTTCGTCGTTTGGCTCGGAGTCAAGGCGATGAGCATGCGCGCGGTACTTCAGCGGACCGGACTTTCAGCGCGGGACTTTCAGCGGACCGGACTTTCAGCGGACCGGCTCGAGCGCGCAGCCCAAGGCCGCGGTCACGGCTTCACCCGAGGCGAGGTATTCGCCACAAGCGTCGCCCAGGAGCTCGAGCTCTCCGTCGGCGTTGAGGCGCCAGAGCGCCCCGTCCACTTCCTGGCCGCCGGTGCTGACGATGCCGTCGGTCGCGAACCGCGCAGCGTCGGCCCCATTGGCGAAGGAGATGTCGAGCCGGCAGGTGAGCTGCGTCTCGGTTCGCGTCTCGATGGAAGTGACGGTTTTCTCTTCGACGTGAGTCTCGGTCCGGATGTCCTCGAGCACGCTCGCAAACGCGGTGTAGACGCCGCTGTCGGTCCGGGCGCTGGCGAAGACGCCGCCACCCGCAGTCGCCACCTCTTCGAAGTGCGTGCTCGTCCCGTCGGGCCCGATGCCGATGACGTGCACGGTGACGTTCGAGAGCGCGCCTTCGCCCGCGGCGTCGACGACGAGTTTTTTAGCGGCCTCGTGCTCGGCGCTACCGAAGTCGAGGTCTGCGTTCGGGTGGTCGCAAGTGTCCGGCATGCCGTCGGTCACGAGGATCAAGTGCTTTTGCCCCTCGCTCGTCGTGCTCGACAGCATCGCTGCGGCGTGCTCGAGGCTCTCTCCGGTCGGCGTCTGTCCGTGGCTCTTGGGGCTCAGGCCGCCGGCGAGCTGGGCCAGGTTGTCGTAGTTGCCGGTGGCGAATGCGAGCTGGTCGAGCTCCTGCGAGAACCCGACGCAGGTGTCGGCGGAGCTGCCGCCGTCAGTGTAGTGCACGAGCCCGAACGCGACGTCGTTCTCGAGCTGCTTGACCAAACCGTCGCCGGCGTTGAAGAGCGCCTCGTTGACGACGTCCCACCGTGACTCTCCCGAGGGCGCATCCTCTCGGTTCTTGTCGACTTTCCATGCCATGCTTCCCGAGCGGTCGACGAGCAACATCACTGTCGGCGTCACCGACACCTCGGTCGTGACCACGACCTCCTCGATGGTTTCCACCGGAACCTCGACTTCGACGGTCTCGGAGATCGGCGCCAGGCTCGGGGCGCACGCATTGCCGCTCGGCTGGTTCGGAACTTCCAGGGTGGACTGGCAGACGCCACTCGCGGAGCAGTGCTCGCCCGGCGCGCACTCGTCGTTCGTGCTGCACTCGGCTTCGCACCGTCCGTCTGCCGAGCAGAATCCTCCGGAGCATTCGTCGTCACTGACACACTCGGCCGCTTGCGCCGCGCCGCCGCCTGAATCTTGCTCGACCGGTGCGCCGCTGCAGCCGGTGCCGACGAGACCGGTCACGACGGCGAGCGCTGCGACGGCGAGGAAACGGATTCGGCGAGGGGCGGTAGGCGAGGTGTTCGTCATGGCGGGCTCCGGGGTTCGGGTGGGTGAGTCGTGAGCCCGGGTACTGCAGTCTCCGTGCCGTTCAGCAAGTGCCTGAATTTCAAAGAGCTATGGCGTCGCGGTGCACGCCGGTGCTCAGCCCTGGGTGCAGCTCGTGGCAACGAGTGCAGGTCGTTGCACTCGGCGCCACGCCCGACTCAGAGGGCGTCGAGGTTCAGCGTGACGGTCTTCGGCCGATAGATTTCGAGGTCGTCCGGCGAAGGGAGGGGGCCGGCGAGGGTGTTGCAGGCGTAGGTCACGACGAGGACCTGCTCCCCGTCCCGCCGCAGCTGCGGGTGCTCGGTCACCGCGTAACAAATCACGTCGCGCCCGCGGTTCTTGTCATCGAGCATTTCGGGGAACTTGTAGGCCAGCTTGCCTTTGGACCACGGGCCCGCGAGGTCGTCGGCGGTCCTCAGGATCATGTCCGGCGAGCCGAAAGTCGGATCGGCGTGCACCGTCACCCATTTTCCGAGTTTGTCGTGAAAGTGCACGTACATGTTCGGTGAGGTTTCCTCGACGACGACCCGCACATCGCCCGCGATGGCGCCGGCAAGCGGCTTCCAGCCTCCGTCGTTCGAGAGATACTCGAGGCGGCCGCGGACATCGCCGAGCGCGCGTGTGGGCAGCCGCAATAGGCCGGCTGGGTGCGGATACGCGCCGTCCCCGATCGAGGAGTAGAGATAGACGTCACCGTCGTGCACGGTCACGCCTTTGCCCGGGCGAGGGCCGGCGCGACCGGTCAGATCTTGGTAGGTGATCTGCCAAGTCGTGGGTGCGGCGTTCGGGTTGCTGACCGTGGCGAGCACGGAACCGGCGTAGTCGAAGCCTAGCCCGGAATCGATGTGGATGATTTTGGCGAGCACGACATGCAAACGACCGTCGCGACGAAATCCATCTACCGGCCAGAGCCGAGTCGACCCGTCGTCGAGGTCGAAGATCGCCGAACGCGTCCGGCCGTCATCGCGATAGTGGTAGTCGACGTGCCAGCCTTCGTCGTCGCATCGGCTGATGCCAACGGAGTTTCCGACGAACGTATTCTCGCGTGCGTCGTCGGCGTCGGCCGGCCCAAGCAACGTGTCCCCGAACAGGTGAAGCGACCGGCCGTCGGCGAGGGGAATCGATCGACCGCCGTCCGCCGCGAGCCATGCGCCGGCCGGGGCGAGTTCGGGTAGGCACTGGGCGCCGGGATCGACGACGCCGTGCCCGGCCAGCTCGACGGACTCCACCGCCTTTTGCACTTCGTCCGGGGCCCGGCTCAGGTCCCAATCGAGCGGGATCCGCACCTCGCCAAGGCGCCTCGACGGGGCCGTTTCGGTTTCGGCCGCCGCCCCGTAGGTGAGTCGTGTCACATCGGCGGTGCAGTGAACGGACTTCTCCGTAGCCGTTTCCCGCACCGAGCACGATCGGTGGTTTTCGACGTGCTCGTACGTCAGTCGCGCCCCGCTCACCCTCACGTCGTCTCGGAGTCGGATGCCGGCGCCCACCTCGGCGCTCCACGAATAGGAGCCGTCGCCGAGGGTTGGGCGAGCACAAGCCTGTTCGGTTCTGGTCTCGCCGTTCGGATCGAGAACTTCGAGCTCGACGCAGAGGTCGAGGCGGCCCCGCTCGTTGTCGAGTAGGCCGAGCGTTGGGTGATCTTGGATCTTCCCACCGGCCTCGACCCGGGAGACGCCGCCGCAAGCGTTCAGAGCGGTCGAGAGTGCCGCCGCGAAGAAGACGAGTCGCTTTCTCATTGGGCCATCGGTGTGAATGCGAACCTCGTGCCGGCGGCTCGAGGCGGAGGCCATTTGCTGGTTTTCACGCGGGAATCGCCGTGGCCTGGGCCGGGTGCCTCGGCCGTTGTGTAGCGATTTTGTAACAACCAAGTGCAACCGATGAGACGTTGGATTCACTCCCGCGCCGGATGCGAAGAGCGTTTCTCGCCTCCGTGGGTCCGCGTCGCGCGTCCGCGCTGAGTCGCGTGTACAATGCCGCATGCGAAACGTGCTCGCGTTCGCAGCGGGGGCGGCGCTCACCGGGTGCGCTGGGCCCGCGCCACCACCGGCGGAGATTGCACCGGGACCTGCGGAGGAACCGGCACCCTCCCAGTCGACGTCGAGCGTTGCGCTCCCCACAGCGATGTCCTCGTCCGCGCCGAGCATCGAGCCTCCGGTACAGTCTGCGTGCGTGCTCGTCGCGGCCGAGGTGTCGCGGCAGCTTCAGGTTCGGTTGAGACCCCGCGAAAAACCGTTCGTCAGGGTGAGTGGAGCGTCGGCGCGCCTTCACGTCCCGGTGGGGCCGGCGGCCGCTGCCCCAGCGGTACTCGAGGTCGAGCGGGACGGTTGGGTGCTGCGCGGTCGCGTGGGTCCAGCGGACACCGCTCTGTTTGCGCAGCGGCCGACGCGCTTCGGCGGTGTGTTCATCGCCGGACCGCACACAGGCCTGTCCTGGGAGGGCGCAACGAACGGTCACATCACCGTGACCGTCCAGCCTTCACTCTTCGCGCGCGTGAGCGCGCGGGTACCCTGTGCTCGAGTCGGGCTCGGCGCGGCGAAGTTCGCGCCGCGAGACGCGGCGAAAGCCGAAGCCGAAGCCGGGGACGCCGGAAAACCGCGAAAGCGTTACTTCCAGCCGGGGACCAAGGTGAGCGTCTCGAGTAGGGAAACCGGCGCCGATGGCGTCGATATCGAGGTGCCGATGTCACATGAGTTCGAGGTTTCCGTTCAGCAGCAACGTAGAGGCCGTTCGTTGATTGCCCTCGAGATCGACGGTGGCGTCGTGCACGGTTGGGTCGACGATTCGGTGCTGTCGATTCGAGGCAAGAAGCCGCCCCGCGGATTTCTGGGCAAGGCTTTCGGTAGCGTCGGTACAGTGGGTCGCCTGGGTGCCGTCGCGCGAGCGCTGGCACCCCCTGGGAGGGTTTGTGCCAACCCGTTGGCACTCTTCGTTCGAGATTCGACGCTCGTTCGAGTTGGCGAGATCCGCGCCGGGACGAGATTCACTACCGCGATGTCGGGCGCTCCGGTCGTCATGGCGGAGTCGCCGGACGGCGGCGAGGTGAGCGAACGACTCGTCACTCCGGCCGGATTCACGCCGGTGAACGCGCCGTGGGGATTCGAGACGAGCGCGAAGCAGTCTCTGTTCGTCGAGACCATCCGAGTGTCGGCTTGCCCGGCTAGCCCGGTGAATCTCGGTCGGCCACCCCGAGCGTCGAAGCCCTGATCGCGCTCAGGTTCGCGAAAGGCTCTCGAACCGACCGGGCTATCGCCGATATCCGCCGTCGGGCCAGGCGGCGGCCGCTCGGCGGTTATGGCGTCGGGTAGTCCGCCAGCCCGTTACAGCTTTGCAGGATCGAGGTCAGGTCCATGCACCGGCGTTGCGGTTGCACCCAGCTGACCGGGTTGAAGAGCGCGGTGAACGGGTCGGGTCCGAGCGAGCCGGCGGGCCAAGCGGTGACGAAGTTGTAACACATCTCGTCTTGGGTCCGGTCGCCGAAGTGCACCGCTTCGGCGGTCGTGTTCTCGTAGAAGCAACGCGTCTCGAGACGGTCGCCGGGATGGATGACCACGTCTTTCGGATAGGTAATCTGGTTGTTGAAGTCGAAGGGCGCGTCGTGGAGCACGTCGACGGTGCCGTTGACTCGGTAGATGAGCGTCTGCATTCGGCGACCGTGCTGATGCATGTGCGGCCACACACTGGTGATGTGAATGTCTCCCATGTCGGTTCGCGGCTGACACGGCCCGGCGACCTCTCCTGGGGCTCTGGGCGGCACACAGATGCCCTCCGAACCGAGGAAGTGCACCGCCGCCGTTTGCGGGCGCGTGTTTTCGGGGGCGGTGCAGAAGCGCACACCGCTCGAGTCGACCGCGTCGAAGCCCTGAGAGTTGAAGTAATGAACCTCGAGAATGAGCCCTGCGCCTGGACCTGACGGCATGTCGAGACCCACGCCTGGCGGCATCGTGACGTCGGACCCGCCCGGAGCCCACCCCGCAAGCAAGTAGGCACCGGGCTCGGCTGCGCTGCACGGAGCCATCGTGCCCGGTGGCTGTGTTGCCGCGTCGGTTCCATACAAGAGCCAGTGGTGCAGTACCCGCGTGTCGTCCAAGAGCGATGAGAACCAGAGCCCTTGGGCATCTCCCGCGTACGGCGGATTGAAATAGAAACACATGTACTGATTGCCCGAGTCCGCCGGGTTCTTCGGCACGGGGAACGGCGTCGTGTCGTTTTCGCCGACCTGCCCATGCGCTCGGATCTCGAAATAGTCCTGACAGTCCGGCGGGCCGCTGACGGGACCACCGCCGCCGACTCCCCCTCCTCCGCCGGCCCCGAAACCACCACCACCGCTGACGTTGCCGCCGCCGCCGCCGCTCGCGTTACCCCCTCCGCCCGCGCCGGTCGGGTTCGGGCTGCCACCGGCGCCAGTCGGTGTGCACGAGTTTCCGTTCGCCGGCGGAGCGCCGCTGGCGATCCAGTTTTCTATGGCGGCGAGCTCGGAGGACGTGAGCTCGGGTTGCGTCGGAGGCGGCATGCGGTCCGTGGCGCTTCGAATGCGCTCGGCCACGACGTCGAGCACCGAACGCGAAGGGTCGCTCGTAGCCGGCGCATGCAAGTTCTCCCACGAGACGAGCGACATCGGCGCGCCGAACTGTGTTTGCTGTCCGTGGCATTCGTGGCAACGGTTCTGCACCACCGCGGCGACGTCGCAAGGAAGCGCCTGACCATCGATTGGCGGTGCGTTGGTGCCCGCCGCGCAGTCGCACGCACTCCACCTCGCTTCGAACCCACACGTCGCGACGCCGCGGCTCCCGTCCGGGCAGGGGCAATTGGCTACGGTTCCACGAGGACACGAGAGCCCTCCGCGACCGAAACCGAGCCCCGTGTCGGAGGCGGAGCACGCAAGCAGAAGAACTGCGGCGAACAGTGAAACTAGATGTCGTCGGATCGTGTCGCTTGGCATGGGGCCTCCTCGGCGCAACACACGCTCTCACGCTGAAGAGTCTGCAAGAGTGCGAAAATGCTCGAACAAATGCGTATCCGTTTGCTGCGAGCGCACGTCTCTGTTTCACCTCACCGCCGCCGCGCTCCCCTTGCGCCGCGAGTGAAACAGCGCTGACCAACCTCGTGAGCCTCAAAAAAAGAAAAGTGAGGAGTCGTTAAATGAAGCGCAGCTTCCGCGTCCATTGCCACCGCCGAGCCGGGCCCTAGGCTCAGGGCCATGCGCGCCATTTGGATAAGGAAGCACGGTGGCCCCGAAGTTCTCGAAGTTCGAGAAACACCCGATCCCGAACCCGGGCCCGGCGAAGTCAAGATTCGCGTCTCCGCCGTTGGGCTCAACTTCGCCGAGGTCATGGCGCGGCAGGGTTTGTACCCGGATGCTCCGAAGCCGCCCTGCGTTGTCGGCTACGAGGGCGCTGGAGTCATCGAAGAGGTGGGCAGCGGAGTGGATCCGGCACGGGTGGGCGCGCGCGTGTTGTACATGTCGCAGTTCGGGGGCCACGCCGACGCCGTCGTGACGTCGGAGGCGCAAGCCATCGACATTCCCGATGCGATGAGCTTCGAAGACGCTGCGGCGATGCCGGTCACGTACCTGACGGCGTACCACATGCTTTTTCACATCGCGCGCATCCGCTCGGGTGAAAGCGTGCTCATCCACATGGCCGCTGGGGGCGTCGGTACCGCTGTCCTTCAACTGTGCCGCACGGTGGACGGGGTCACGACCTACGGGACCGCCAGTGGGAAGAAACACGACTACGTGCGTGAGCACGGGTGCGACCATCCCATCGACTATCGGACCGGCGACTACGTAGCGGAGGTGAAGAAGCTGACGGGTGGCCGCGGCGTGGACCTCGTGCTCGATCCGCTCGGCGGAGCGGACTGGAAAAAAGGTTACGGCTTGCTCAAGCCGACAGGAATGCTCATCGCCTTCGGGCTCGCGAACGCCAATGTTGGCGGTAAGCGCAGCATCATTCACACCCTCGGGCAGCTCGCTCGGGTTCCGAAGTTCTCTCCGATGAAGCTGATGGATGACAATCGCACCGTCTCCGGTGTCAACATGGGCCACCTGTTCGGCGAGGTCGAGCTCGTGACGGGCGAAATTCGGTCAGTGGTGAAGCTGTATGCCGAGGGGAAGGTCAAACCACACATCGGCGGCCGTTTTCCCTTCTCGCGTGCGGCGGATGCCCACGCGGAGCTCGAGTACGGTCGAAACCAGGGTAAGGTCATTCTCACCCCTGACCCATAGAGAAGGAGCGGCTCAGTGAACTCACTCGAAGGAAAATCGGCGGTCATCACCGGTGGCGCGTCCGGTATCGGCGCGGCGACGGCTCGCGCGTTCGCGAAGGCCGGTGCGAAGGTCGTCATCGGAGACTTTCAGGATGGCACTGCCGTCGCGTCCGAGGTCGGCGGTGTGTTCCAAAAGACCGACGTTCGCCAGTCGGACCAAGTCAAGTCGTTGATCGATCGCGCGGTGTCCGAGCACGGTCGGCTCGATGTGCTCTTCAACAACGCCGGCATCGAATTTCACGGACCCATGGCCGCGGCGGATGACGAGGACCACCGAAACCTGATCGATGTGAATCTCAACGGTGTCTTCTACGGCATCAAACACGGCATCCTCGCGATGATGAACAACACCGGGCCCGAGCGAGGCAGCATAATCAGCACCGCGAGCGTGGCCGGCCTCGTCGGCGCGCCGGGGCTCGGTTCCTACGACGCCTCGAAGCATGCCGTCGTCGGGCTCACGAAAACGGCTGCCCTCGAATACGGGACCTTCGGGATTCGCGTGAACGCCGTTTGTCCCGGCGTGATTCGCACGCCGATGGTGGGCGACTTCGGTGCAAGCCCAGAAATGCTCGAGGAGATCGCCAAGTCGCACGCGCTCGGTCGCATCGGCGAGCCCGAAGAGGTCGGCAAGCTCGTGCTGTTTCTCGCGAGCGAGGACTCTTCGTTCATCACGGGCCAGGCCATCGCCGTCGACGGCGGTTTCACCAGCGGTCCCGTACCGCGCATCCCCGGCATGTGAGGCTGCGGCATCGGTTCGGCGCGGTCTGGACGGTGGGGGCTCCTATTTTTCGCTGCTGCCCTGCTTGCTGTCTCGTCGCCCGATGCGCGCCTTCACCTTCGCGAGCTCGCCGAGCTCGTCGGCGTAGGAGATGGCTTCGTCGAACTGGATGGCCACCCGATAGGGCCAGATATCGGACACACCCGGCGGGGTTTTTTCGACGCGACGGATCGTTCCCTCGACCGAGCGCTCATCGCCGCCGGGAATCGTCAACGTCAACTTGATGTGCTCGGTCGGCTCGAAGACCGCGCGAGTCAGCACGAGCGAGCCGGTGGCGCTGATGTCCCGCACCATCGCCAGCTCCTGCTCGTCTTCGACTTCGATGTAGCCAGCGATCCGCGCCGGATGCCTGGGAGCGCGACGGCGGTCGACGGGTTGTGGGATGGGCGGCAAAGGACCCTTGCGTTCTTCCACGGTGCGCCGAGGGTACCGTAGAAACGGAGCGTCTCCGTGCCTTCGCACGCCTTCTCGCCGTCCCCCGCACGGCACACTGTGCCAGGTGAGCGTGGTGAATCGTGCGACTTCCCCGTCACGCCTCGGGCACGAGGGACCCGCTTTTTGCGAATTTTTTCGCTGGTATGCCGGTTGCTTGTCGGGACGCGGTACTCTTCACGAATCGGGAGGCGAAACATGTTCAGGGACAAGGCGGTAGCGGTAGCGATTGCGGCCGCGCTATTCGGCTGTGGCTCGGGGGATAGGGGACCCAAGGGGCCGAAAGTCATCCGGCACGTTCCGACGGACGACCGGCCGGCAGTCCAGTCGGCGACACCCCCTCCAGCAATCAGTGGCGGCACGCTCCTCGTGACACGCGAGGGCCGGTGGGCGGTTGCCGCCGATCCCGACCGTGACCGTGTGTCTGTCGTCGACCTGCGTGAGCGACGGGTGCTCTACACGATTCCTCTTTCAGCGGGCGACGAGCCCGGCCGTGTCGCCGAGGATCAGTCGGGTCTCGTGCACGTTGCCCTTCGGCGAGGCGGAGACGTCGTGGCTATCGACTACGCGCGAGGAACTGTCGTCTCGCGTCGCAGTGTGTGCGGCGCACCGAGAGGGATTGCCTACGATGCGCTGAACGACACGGTGCACGTGGCCTGCAAAGGCGGTGAGCTCGTGAGCCTGCCCGCCGAGGGTGGCGAGGCGACGCGTCGACTCGAGCTCGGGTCCGATCTGCGCGATGTCGTCGTGCAGGGCGACAAGCTCTTCGTCACTCGGTTCAAGTCGGCGGAGCTCATCGAAGTCGACGCCGCGTCGAGCATCGGTAGCGTGCGCCGGCCGACGGCGATCGAGCAGCTCTCTTTCCAACCTGTGGCGGTCGAGGTAGAGCGGCGTCCGGGTAGCAGAAAGAGCGTCGAGGAGCCCGTCTCGTTCGAGCCGACGAAACGACCGATGAGTCCCGCCGTGGCATGGCGCGCGTTCGACGCGGGTTCGGGCCGGGTCGCCATGCTTCATCAATATGGCTTCGACGGAGAGATCGACCTCGAGCCAGACGAGTCGAGCGATGCGCTCGGTCTCGACAGTTCGTACGGCGGCGCCGGAGATCCCTGTGCCGGTTTGGTGCGCTCCGGCATTTCTCGTTTCGATCCCGACGGCGAGGTCATCGCTGGAATGCCGCTTTTGGGCGGCGCGCTGACCGTCGATGCGGCCATTTCGCCCGACGGGCAATGGGCGATCGTCGCCCACGCCGGTACGCAGGATCCGGGTGCGCCGCAACCTTTCGTCGAGTTCGTAAACGATGGACCCCATGGAGGCGCGTCATCTGGCGGAGGGTTTGCCGGTGGCCCGGGTGCGTTCTTTTCTCTCGGTGGTGTGAGCGTCATGCAGATCGAGAGCGTGATCATCCAGCCCGGTCAGGAGCAGGACGTCCCCGAATGCGGTTTCCCGGACATTACCGCCCAGGTGAACGGGCAGACTACGGCGGTAGCATTCAATCCAGCGGTCGATGTCGAAGCTCGGCAGAACGGCCCTTGGTTCATCGCCCAAACGCGCGAGCCGGCCACGCTGGCGTTCTTCGACACCGGCGACTTCGAGCCTTCCACCGTCGTCGACCTAGGAGGGGAGAGCATGTTCGACACGGGTCACGAGATCTTCCATCGCAACTCCGGGGCCGGCGTTTCCTGTGCGTCATGCCACTCCGAAGGTGGGGATGACGGTCGAGTGTGGAGGTTCAGTCCCATCGGCGACCGGCGGACCCAGAGCGTCGACGTCGGCCTCGCGGGGACCGCGCCGTTCCATTGGGATGGCGACATGCATGACCTCAGCACGTTGATGGAGGAAGTCTTCGTCGGTCGAATGGGAGGAGCTCGCCAGAGCGACGAAAGGCTCAGGGTGCTTTCGGAGTGGGTCTTCGGCCTCGAGCCGCCAGCGCGCATCGTGGCGGAGGACGACCCGGCAGCGGTGCGCGGGCGAGCGCTCTTCGAGTCGAAAGAGGTTGGCTGCAACGATTGCCACACGGGTCCCAAGCACACGAACAATCAGAGCTATGAAGTCGGGACCACCGCGGCGGGTCATCTCCTTCAGGTGCCGTCGCTCGTCGCTGTGGGGTACCGGGCTCCGTTCCTGCATACCGGTTGCGCCACCACGCTCGGTGAGCGGTTCGATCCGGCGTGCGGTGGCGGCGACCGCCATGGCAAGACGAGCCAACTGAGCCCGGCAGAGCTCGGTGACCTGATCGCGTATCTCGAATCGCTCTAGCGGCGCAGAATCAGAGATCGCGCGAGAACTTGATCGAGCCGTTGGCTACGCCGTCGGCGACGATCTTCTCGCCACCGTTTCGCATCATCCATTCGAGACGGTGGTCCCGATACTGGCGCGGACGTTTGGCCGCGGCCTCGGCGTCGGCGGCCATTGTCGCCATCGCCGCTCCGACGTCCGCGCGGTCTTGCTGCACGGATTCCCGTTCGCGGGTGCGTTTGACCCAATCACGAACGCGAGGGTGATCCTCGTCGGCCTTGGCTCCGCTCATCGAAGCGGCGCTCACATGCGGCATGACCGCGCAGTCACCGACGCCGAACGAATCACCCGTGAAATACTGACGGCCGTCGAGCTCTGCCTCCAAACGATCGTACATGCGCGCGACCGCCTCGAGGGCGCGGGCCGTGATGGCTTCTCCCAACTCACCGGTGCCCCGCCCGAAAAACCGGATCTCGAACAGTGCCCAGAGCGCGGCTTCGTGCTGGGTGTCCGCGATGTCTTCGAGCATGCGAACACGCGCTCTCTCGGCGGGTTCGGCCGGATACAAACGCGGCTCGGGGTATTTGTCTTCGAGGTACTCGCACATCACCGTCGAGTCGAACACCGCGGTACCGTCGTCGACGAGCGCGGGAACTTCGCCGCGCGGGTTGGCGTTCGACAGCTCCGGCGAGTCGAAGTCGTCCGGGCCGACGATCTTGCGTTTGAAGTCGAGACCTTTCTCACGGAGGGCGAGCTTCACCTTCCGAGCGAACGGGCTGATTGGATGCTCGTATAGCGTTATCACGCAGGCGAGCTTAGTTACCTACCGGCCATGCGCCACAGGTAATAGCCGAGCGCCCACAGGATCGCGCCGACGACGATGAGCGGCGTGGTGACGTTCGCCCAACCCTCCCCGAGATCGGCCCAACGCCGGGCGAGCATGACGAGGAGACCCGCGAAAGTCAGGGCCACGCCCAGGATGCGAATCTTGAACCCGATTCGACTTCTGCGAGTCTGAGGGTCGTTCATTGGCGTCGCCTTCAGCGTCGCAGCACGACCAAAGCTTGCGTGCCGTCGACGTAGTCGACGATCTCGAAGTGGTCGGCCCACTTCTCCGTGTACCAATGCGACTGCAGCACGCCGCGGTAGTAGTCGTCCGGGGCGACGTCGTCGAGGTTGCAGTCTTGGCCCACGTCCACGAAGCCCTCTCGACAAAGTCGGGCGCTCATCTCCTCGCCGAACCATACGCGCGCGTGATAGTCGGCGTTCAGCGTAGTCAGCACGAGCCCGCCAGGAGCGACGATGCGCTTGAGTTCGCGCAGCCACTGGTGCTGAGCTTCTTCCGTCAGATGCGTGAACACGGAATAGCTGATGACTACATCGAAGTAGTCGTCCGCGTATGAGGTCGGCGGATAGAGATCGATGGGGCGAAACTCCGCCCCCGGCACGTTGTTCGCGCACCACTCGACCGCCTCCCGATCGATGTCGCAGGCGTGGATTTCGTCGGCGACTTGGTCCGCCGCGAGATGCACTGCCATCCGGCCACAACCGCACCCCCAGTCGAGCAAGTGCCCGATGCGTTCCGGGTGGTAGCGCTCGAGCGCATCACGGAATTCGGTATACGTGCGCAGGCCGGCTGACCGGAAGAAGCTGACTTCGGTCGAGCCAGTGACGCGCTTGATGAGGTGGTCGGGGGGCGCAGTGACCACCTCGTCGAGGTCGAGGCGATACAAGCTCTCGTAGACGCTGTCGCGCGTCGCCCCTCGAATGCCGCGCAGAGTCAACCGCCCCCGGGGAGGCGGGGCCGCCAATTGAAACCGAAATCCGCATGCCTCGCTCCCTGGCATCTTCTTCAACACGTTGCCGACGTCGGGGCGTCGAGTCGGCGCGGCTCTGGCCACCGTCTTCCCATCGACCTCGACTTCGATCTCGTCGAACGGTCCGGACTCGTGCAAGAGCCAACCGCTGATGAGCAGGTCCGCCCCTACGGGCGCCATGAGCTCGATGAACCCACACGCGTTGGCGGGTGACAGACCGGCCATGAGGAACCAGAACCTAATAGGGCGTCACGCGAGTCGCAAGCGAACGCGGTCTGGACCCAGGAACCCGATTTACGGCATCATCCGGAGGCAAGTCGCAAGCGCTTTCGAGGTGAATGTCTGATGCCAATGCCGGTCAAGATATCGAGCACCGAGCTCGACGGGGTCCTCGTCGTCGAGGCTGGCTGCGCCAAGGACGGCCGCGGGTTCTTCTCGGAGCTCTACTCGAAGCTCACCTACGAGGCGGCGGGTTTCGCTGAGACGTTCGTGCAAGACAACCTCAGCTCCTCGAAGCGCGGAACGCTTCGGGGCCTTCACTACCAGCTGGAACCGCACCCCATGGGCAAGCTCGTCCGCGCGCTGACCGGCGCGATTTTCGACGTCGCCGTCGACATTCGCCGAGGTTCGCCGAGCTTCGGAAAATGGGTGGGCCGCGAGCTCACCGAGGACAACCGACTCGCCCTTTGGGTTCCGCCGGGGTTTGCGCACGCGTTTCTCGCGCTCAGCGACGAGACCTTGGTCCTCTACAAGTGCACGGAGGTGCACACGCCGGCGGCTGAGAGAGCGATAGTGTTTTCGGATCCCGCCATCGGCATCGAGTGGCCGATTCCGCCGACCTTCGTTTCCGACAAAGATCTCGCTGCCCCGACCCTCGCCGATGCCGAGCACAATTTCGAGTTTCAGAAGGGCTGAAGCTCAAGTCTTCGACAGGTGAACGACGCTGTCGTCGCCAACCATGAGCGAAAGGGCACCGCCGTGTGCGCGTCCAGGCGCAACGACGACGCGCTTGCCGACCAGTGAATCCTCGAGCGACGGCACCTTTTCGATGGTGGCGTCTCGCAGAATCACCGAATGCTCGACCCTCGATTGATCGACGCGGACACCGTCTCCGATCGAGGTGAAAGGTCCGATGAACGAATCGCTGATCCGCGCGTTCTCACCGATCACCACTGGGCCTCGGACGGTGGATCGGACGATCTTGGCGCCCTTGCCGATCCGAACGCGCCCGGTGACGCTGCTCTCGGCGTCGACATCGCCGTTCGTCTCAGCGGTCAGCCAATCGTCGAGCACCGTATCGTTCGCCCGGAGCACATCGTCCTTTTTTCCCGTGTCGAGCCACCACGAATCGACTCGACTGAAATCGACGGTGCCACCCTTTTCGATGAGCCGTGCAATGGCGTCGGTTATCTCGAGCTCGCCGCGAGCCGACGGCTGGATCTCGGCGATCGCTTCGAACACACTCGAGCGAAACATATAGATCCCGACGAGCGCCAAGTTGCTCTTCGGCTCCTTGGGTTTTTCGACGAGGCTGATGACCTTTCCGCTGGCGTCGACCTCCGCCACGCCGAACGCGGACGGATTATCTACCTCCTTGAGCATCAGCGATGCGGCGAGCTCGGGGTGCGCCCGAAATCGAGCCACGCTTTCTCTGATCTTCGTACCGATGAGATTGTCGCCCAAAAACATGACGAAGTCCGAAGCTCCGAGGAAGTCCTTGGCGGTCGCTACGGCGTGAGCCAGGCCACTGGCGCGTTCCTGTTGGATGAACGTCAGCTTCGCGTTCCAACGAGAGCCATCCCCGAGGACCGAGCGAATTTCCTCTCCGGTCTCCGGCGAAATGATGACACCGATGTCGGTGACGCCGGCGTCGGTGAGGTTGTCGATCACGTAGAACAGCACAGGGCGGTTGGCGACTGGTACGAGCTGCTTCGCGCCGGTGTGGGTCATTGGCCGCAGTCGTTTGCCCGACCCCCCCGCGAGTACCAGTCCCTTCATTTTTCTCCCCGAGCGAGCCCCAAACGCTCGCGTTCGTAGACGCCTTTGGCAACTCGCTCGCACCATTCGCGGTTTTCCACGTACCAACGGACTGTTTGCTCCAAACCGTCGTCGAAGCTCGTTTTTGGCCGCCAGCCGAGGGTCTCGGTGATCTTCGACGCGTCGATTGCGTATCTGCGATCGTGGCCCGGGCGATCATCGACGTGTCGGATCAGCTCGTGGTGTGGAGTCGTTCTCTTGGGACCGCTCTCGTCGAGCACGCGGCAGATCCCCCGAACCATGTCGAGAGTCGTGCGCTCTTCGTTGCCGCCGATGTTGTACGTCTCGCCGGGTTCGCCGCGCTCGGCGACCAGATGCAGCGCTTCGCAATGGTCGCGCACGAACAGCCAATCGCGGACGTTGAGCCCGTCGCCGTAGACCGGGAGGGGCTTGCTCTCGATGGCATTCAGCGTGACCAAAGGGATCAGCTTCTCTGGGAATTGATACGGCCCGTAGTTGTTCGAGCAGTTCGTCGTCACCACTGGCAGCCCGTAGGTGTGGAAGTACGCACGTGCGAGGTGGTCAGCGCCAGCTTTCGACGCCGCGTATGGCGAGTTCGGCTGATATTGAGACTCTTCGGTGAAGCGACCTTCGGCTCCGAGGGACCCGTAGACCTCGTCCGTCGACACGTGAACGAACGTCGGGGGTTTCTCGCGACCGCGGGACCAGTGGAGCGCCACGTCGAGCATCACGAACGTACCGACGATGTTGGTTTGAACGAAAGCGGCGGGACCCTCGATCGAACGGTCGACGTGAGACTCGGCCGCGAGATTGAAGACCACGTCGGGTTCGATCCGTCGAAATAGGCTCTCGACCTCTGTCCGGTCGCCGATGTCGCCGCGCACGAACTCGTATCGCGGATTGCGGCTGGCGGGCTCGAGGCTCTCGAGATGCCCGGCGTAGGTGAGCTTGTCGAGCACGATCACCTGCGCGTCTGGCGACGAGTCGAGCAGCCAATGAACGAGGTTCGAACCGATGAATCCTGCTCCGCCGGTGACGAGATAGGTCTTCTTCATTCGCTTGGGGCTGGCGGTGAGTTCAACGCGTCCGACAGGCCCTCTTGCCACGGACGCAGGCGGATCCCAAGCCGTTCGTCGATTCGACTGCAGTCGAGCGGCGCGAACTTCGGCCGCTTTGCCGGCGCCGGAAATTCGTCGCTCGTCGTCGGGATGACGTCCTTGCAGACCAGGCTCCCGTCGGCGGGGTGCGATTTCAGCATCGCTTCGACCAGCTGATGCCGGCTGCACTGGCCGCTTCCCGCGAGGTGGTAGATGCCCCGATGTTCCCGCGCGCTCACCCCGGGTTCGTCGCCGAGGCGGCCGATCAGCTCGACAGAGGCTTCCGCCAGGTCCCGACACCACGTCGGGCTACCGACCTGATCGCTGACCACCCTGAGTTCGGGGCGCTGCCGGGCCCATTTCAACATCGCTGACACGAAGCTCTTTCGGCGGAGGCTGTAGACCCACGCGGTCCTCAGGATGATCGCCGGTGCTTCGATTTCCTCCAGGGCGAGTTCGCCCGCTCGTTTCGACGCCCCGTAGGCGCCGAGAGGATTGGTTTCGTCGTCTTCGGTGTACGGCGTCGTCTTTTCTCCATCGAATACGAAGTCCGTGGAGTAGTGAATCAGCGCGGCCCCGGTCCGCTTGGCCTCCGCTCCGAGGGCGCGGACGGCGTTGGCGTTGACTTGCATGGCTCCCGCCGGGTCCGACTCCGCCCCATCTACCTCGTTGTAGGCGACCGCGTTCACGATGACGCTCGGTCGGACGGACCGTACCAAGTCGCCGAGTTCGTCGATCCGCCGAAAGTCGGAGTCTTCGCGCGCGGGGGCGCTCAGCTCGACACGCGAGGCGAGCAGATGCCGTAGCTCGTAGCCGAGCTGGCCGTTCGCACCGAAGAGAAGAACCTTCACGGGGGCCTGGATGATAGAACGCTCTCGTGGCGGGACAAGTCGAAGGACCGGCGCCCCGCGCGAAGGCCTCGCGTCGGCTGAAGATCGGCATCGTCCTGATCGCGCTGGTGGCCGGCATCACGTTCGCGCCGACGCTCACCCACGGTTTCGTCTACGACGACCACTGGACCATCGTTCAAAACCGGTCCTTGCTTCAACCGTTGTCGTGGCTGCTCAGGGTGTCGGTCACCGGGGAAGGCACCGAGCACGCAGTGGTCGATGCGACTCGCCCGGCGATGATCGCGTCGATGTGGCTCGACCGACAGCTCTTTTCGTTGCGTCCGTTCGGCTATCACGTGCACTCGCTGCTCTTGTACGGTGCGGCCTGCGTAGCCGCCGGGTTCGCGGCGTTCTACATCACACGTCGCCGACGGGTTGCGCTGGTCGCTGGCTTGCTCTTCGCCATGCATCCAGCGCATGCCGAAGTGGTTGCAGCGGTCAACTATCGCGAGGATTTGATCGCTGGTATCGGTGTGTTGATCGCGCTCGCGCTCCTTTTTACGCCTCATCCATCGCGCAAGCCGGTGGACAGAGCAGCTGTCGCCGCGCTGGCGTGGCTCGTGGGGTTGTTCGGCAAGGAGAGCGCAGTCGCTCTCGTGCCCCTCGCGATCGGCATCATCGTCGTCCAGCGTAGAAGCTGGCACTGGGTTCGAGCACGGATGGTGACTCTTGCTGCTTTTGGGGTCGTTCTGGGAGGCTGGGGAACCTGGCGGACATGGCTTCGCACGAGCGGCCGCGACGACGTGCCACTGGCGCTCGTGGACCGTACGGCGTTCGAGAAAGTGCTCGACACGGCCCGGTATGAGGTTCACTCCGTGGTCGACGCCCTGGTGCCCATCGACTGGTCTCCAGAATATGCGCCCGCTCCGACGGCGTCGCCCTGGTGGCTCGTCGGTTTCATGCTGATTCTCGTCGCGGTGGTGTGGACGGCGCGGCATCGGTCCACTCGCATACCTTCGGCCGGGATCGCCATCGCAATGCTCGCGCCGCTCCCGACTTCGCCTCTCGTGGGCCCCATCAACGCCTACGCGGACAGGTATCTTTTTCTCGCGGCTCTTGGAGGGGGACTGGTTTGGGGATGGATCGCGGACCGCGTCGCGGCTCGCCTTGCGCCGACTTGGCGGACGCCGGCTTTGGCGGCCGCACTCTTGCCGCCGCTCGTGTACGCCCAGCTGGCCGCGGCCGCATGGGCCAGCGATGCCACCTTGTGGTTGGCCGCCACGGAGCGCGCACCGACTTCTCCACGAGCCTGGACCGGACTGTCCCGAGTTCGCCGACTGGCTGGCGACCTCGACGGTGCCGACGCGAGTATCGAGCGGGCAATCGCCCTCGACCCCAATTACTTGTCGGCCCGAGTGACGCGCGTGCACAACCAGCTTACCCGTGGCGACGTCCGTGGGGCGCGCGTGGGGATCCTAGAGATAGAGCGCCTCGGCGGAAGACACCGGAGGGGTATGAACCGCGCGCGGCGATGCGCGGCACTCGAGCCCGCCCAAGCCCCCGCCTGCGTCGCCGGCCGACCAGATCCGTAGAGAAAGCGCCAAAACTGAACCAGATCTTATCCACAGGCGCCGAAGAGTTGACTTCACGACGGGGCTGGACCAAATTCAACCCGTGAAAATTCCGGGGATAGTGCGAAGTCACAAAGGCTTGGTCTTGGTCGCAACGGTTGTTGTCTCGAGCAGCGTGTTCGTTGCTTGCGGTGGTAGCGGTGGCGATGGCGCTTTCGGCAGCGGCGGGTCCGCTGGTGCCGAGGGCGGAGTCAGCGGCTCTGGCGGCGGTGGCACCGGTGGTACCGGCGGCACGGGCGGCAGCGGCGGTACTGGCGGCGTCGGTACCGGTGGTACTGGCGGCGGCACGGGCGGTACCGGCGGCGGTACCGGCGGTACCGGCGGTGGCGCTGGCGGCGTGGCAGGCATGGGCGGGTCCGATGCCAGCGACGACGTGATGTCGAACGGCGATGCCGCCAACGACGTCATGGTCGATGCCATGGGCGGAGCGGCTGGCATGGCTGGCAACGCTGGCGCCGGCGGCACCTGAGCCGTCTCGGGACACTCCAAACCAAGGCTTCCAGACAGCAATCAGGCCTGCTCACCGAGCGGGCCGGTGCTGTTTTGTCTCACGGCGCAGGGCTGCCGGCGGTGAGATCCCGCAATAAGGATAGTCGCTCGATCACGAAGGAGCCCGGTTGCTCACTGGGATCCAGCCGTAAGCCATCCACACGGCCCTCCCAGCGTTCGAGGCCAGCGAGCCGAGCCGTTTGCGCGGTCCGGCCGCCGTCGCTTGGCGACAGCGCTACGGCGCAGTCAGCGCTGAAATTCGCGCACGCCTCGCCCCGCCAGAACAGGAATGCTCGGGTACCCGTCGCCGCGGACATCACGACTTCAACCGTGTCCACCCATCGTGCTTCGAGCCCCGGTGTATCAATCGTCGCCCAGGGATCCGTCTCGATTGCTGTCAGAAGCATGCCCGCCGGGTCCGCTCTGAGCGTGGTGTGGCCCGCACGCGGCTCCCACAGCGTGCCGAACTCCGCCACGCCGAGTAGCTGGATGCTTTCGAAGGTGAAGCGCTCTCCCTTCTCGCCCGGGAGATCCAGCCTCAGCTCGCGAAGCGGCACGTTGAAATCGACGAGAAAGTCGACGCGGTTGGCCCCCGAGCGGAGGTGTCGGGTGAGACTGCACGTTTCCCGGAACGTCGGACAATGTGCCGACGACCAGAACAGTTGAAGAACGCCGGCCTTGCCTGCATCGACGATGATCGTCACGGCTGAGGCTTGGATGGGCTGTTCGAACTTCCACAGAAAGTAGGGGTCGGCCCCGCTCGGCGTCGCGACGAGCGAGCTCCCGGCTCTCGACGTGGACATCTGGCGCCTCCCTCGGGTGGGCGCGCCCTCGCCGGCAGGCCACAACGAAGCGATCGTGGCGGCGGCGGACGGCGCGGCGAACGTCCACGTAGCGACTTCGTGCGGAGCCGGTGGTGCGCCTTCGATGGTTGCCGGCCCTTCGGGAACACAACCGGCGGCGAGCGTGAGGATTGCGAACGTGCGCAAGATCGTCGCTGCCGAGTCGCGAGCGTCAGGATGGCTGTTGATGAAGCCTCGGATGAGCTTCACGGGAACCGGTCTCCTCGGACGCATCTTTCACCACTTGGTGCCAAATCGCCTCCTGACGATCCGCCACTTTGCTCCAGTCGTAACCGGCGGCGAGCCGTTGGCCGGCGTCGGCGATCGCCTTCGTGCCTGCCGCGTCGGATATTGCCCGTGCCGCCGCGTCGGCGAAATCGGCGGCGGTCTCCGCCAAGATGAAGTGTTCCCCGTCGATGGCACCCGTGCCGCGGACACTGAGCCCGCTACCAATGAGCAGCGTGCCCGATGCGAACGCCTCGAGGGTCTTGATGCGCATGCCCGTGCCCGTGAAAATCGGTGCGACGAATGCAGTGGCGTTCGCGAGGATTGGCCGAAGGTCTGGAACAAAGCCATCGACCGTGACGTTGCCCGTCGCCTCGAGCTCGCGTAGCTCGGCGGGGACTTGCGACCCCACGACGTGGAACTGCGCAGTGGGATGCCGCTGGAGCAGTCGTGGCATGACTTTCTCGGCGAAGAAGCGTACAGCGCGAACGTTGGGTGGGTGCTGGAAGTTGCCAACGTACACGAATGTCGGCGGCCCTGCCGTCGGCTCCTCGTCTTCAACCGTTGCGAAGCTCTCGACGTCGACGCCCGATTGGTTCACATAGACCTTGGCGTCGGGGCAATACTTTTTCAGTGCGTATGCGTCCTCTTCGGTGAGGGTGACGAGGTTGCGACACAGCGCCGGCAACTCGACGGTGTCGTAGTGGAACGAGCGCAGTAGCCGATCCAGCTCCGGTACGGCAGATTCGAGTGATCGAGCCGCAGTGAAGTTCGTATTGAGCAGCGCCGTGTAGCCCAATTCGATGACCCCGAGAACGCTCGGAATCCCCGGCACGATGTACGGTCCCACTGTCCAATACTCGTAGTCGACGAGATCGTAGTCGCCGGTGGCAACCTCCAGCTCGATCAGCCGTCTCAGCTCCGGGATGTAGAGATCGTAGAGCAAATGGGGATGGTGAGCGTTGGCACGAAAATGAGCCGGTAGATGCGTGCGTGCCACGCTGATGACCTTGCGCACGTAGGGACGAACAGCGTCTACGTGCCCGACCTCGTTCACACCTTGGGTGTGGACCAGCGTGATCTCGTGCCGCGTCCCAAGCCTCTTCAGGATGTTCGTGAGGTAGACGCCGCCACCGTGGTATGGGCTCGGAACCTCCCAGGTGACGAACAGCACCTTCAAGGGCCGGGTTTCCCTCCCGTCGGCGGTATCCGGAGCTGCTACGCACGGTTGTTCGTCGGCGGAGAGCCGTCTTCCGACAGTCTCGATCATCGCGAGGTAGTCGGGAATCCGTTCGGCTTGTCGTTCGATGAGCCTGGTGGCGAGGTCGCCGTCATCGTATCCGCTGATTTTCTGTCGGATGTCGAATCGGTCGACGAAAAGATCGAGTGCTCGACGTGTGTCGGCGGGCACGGTGGTCGGTTCGAACCTGGCCAGGGCCGGATCCGTGATCAGGATGCGCTTGCCTTGGGACGAGACCATCACGCGAACTTCATATTCGCCCGGCGACGCGGGCACGCATCGCATCTCGACCTCGTGGCTACCCGCTTCGGTGAGGATGCGCTCGTCGACGACACGGTCGTCCACTAGGAGCGATATCGCGAGGTCGTCCTCTTCGGTTCGTATCGCGAGGCGCAGGGAGATGGCGCCGTAGTACCGGGCAGTGGTTCCACGTCGAAGCTGCTCGAGATCGTGGGAAGTCAGGCTGAATCGTTGCGCTGGTGGCTTTTCGAACCGAAGACGCCGACTGATGCGCGCCGCCTCTCCACTCTTTTGGTAGGCGATCACGTGTACGACGTGCTCTCCGGGAGCGACCTCGGCGTCGAACGTGGCGTTGAAGCCCTGTTTGGCTACGATGGGTTGCTGAAGCGCCTCGGCGACGTCCGGCCGCAGCTCGGACAAACCGATGACTCCCAACCGGCTACCGTCGACCTCGATGGCCAAGCAGTCGACCAAGAAATGGTTGCGTACCCAGCCTATGGCGTGGATCCGATGAATGCTGCGGCCTGCGACGGACGTGAAAGCGACGTCGAGCGAGTCCAGCGTCAGCTCCGGTCTACGCAACGCAATGCAGAGCTCGCTTTTCCACAATACGATTCGTTCGGACCCCCGCTTGACTGAGAGCTCGAACAGGGCGATCCCCGGTGCGATCCCGTCGATGGACTGCTCGATCGCCACTCGAGCGCGGTTCACCCCGGATCCGCCGAGATCTGGGGAAAAGTACACCGGACGATCGAGAACGTCCGTCCCGTTGCGGGACAGGAGCAATCGGTCGCCGGCGGCCACCCCGTAGAGGTCGATGCCGATGAGCACGTAGGCAAGCCCCGTGTCCGGATCGAACGGGCCGAGCTCGAGCTCGTTCATCGTGTGGGGGACCTGGGAGTGGGCGCCGACGGCGAGGTGTTTCTTCCACGTGTATGTCTTGCCGTTCGACAGCGCGAATCGCAGCTCCAACAAGTGCTGCCCCCCGGTTTTTTTCCCGGCGAGCCTCCCGTTGAGCAGCACGGGTTGGGACTGCACGCCGGAGCTGTCGACGGTGCTAGGGCCGAGCGGGACCGCGATGTCCACCTCGTGGTCATCGAGCGCGACCTCGACCGAGGTCGCTAGGAACGTGCCGCGAAGCGTGCCCTCGAGCGAGACGGGCAAGGGACCCTCCGCCGGCCAGGAATCCGGCACAAAAAGGCGCTGGACCTCGAACACGACTTTCGGAACGACGCGCACCGTCTTGACCACCGTCGCGTCCAACCCGTCGTCGAAGTCGAGCTTGATCTCGTGAGAGCCTGGCCTCAGTCCTCGGAACGAGCCTTCGATGTGAAAGCCGCAGTTCGGATCCGCGGCGTAGCCCGGGTAGGCGCCCACGACGTCCTCCCGGATCATGTTGCACGGTGAGTAGTACACGTCGTTCGACGAGGTGCTCACTCGGATTAGGTCAGGCTGTGTGGGCGCAAGCACCCAGCCTTCGATCACGAAATCCGCATCGGCGCCGTGCTCGATGGCGTCCGGGACGTCACAGACGTCGACGTGATGTCGGGTCGGCTGCTCGCGTCCCACCAGCGCGGTTCGCCACCCGCCCCACTGAAATGCTTCGAGCTCCTCCGGAGTGATCTCGTCCCAAAGCACGCCCGCCTCGCGGACGCGGTTGGAGAGCCGAAAGTCGTAGCAGGGGGTTTTCGCCGCCCGGAGGCGCGCCGAAAGCAGTTGCTCACGCAAGATCGCCGAAACCTTGTCTTGAAAAAGAGCGGTTGTTTCGCTGCTGAGCACGAACCGCGAATGCCATGCCTCTGGCAGAGCGGAATCCTCGTGGCCGACGACGAGCCAGTCGACGAGATACTTCTGCAACGATTCGCCCACGGGCGCGTCGTCGGCGAACGGCGCCGTCGGTTCGATGCCGAAGATGCCCGTTCGGTCGAGCGGCGTCGTCAGCGGCCGAATCTTCGAGAGCACGCTCGAAGGGACGACGAGAAAGCTCGTGCGCAGCCACTCTTGATAGGTCTCGCCCAGTGCGGTGACCGGCGCGGGCCAGGCATCGACCCAGCCAACGCAAGCCTGCTGTTGCTCTGCTCGCTCGAAGGTCGCAGCCTCGATCAGCGTGAGAAACTCGGCGCCGTACGCAGCCAAGGCGTCTGTGACGAACGCGTAGACCTTGGCGCTGCCGTGCGCGTCTAGGTATTCGAGAGCGCGATCGAACGCGCTGAACTCCCAGTGTGCATTGTCACCGCCAATGTGCACGACTCGCGAGGAAACGCGGTGCGTCCAAAAACCCGGTCGTTTGTTGTCGACGACGACGACGGAATAGTCGAGGCCGCCGATGGCTTCCAGCCTGGCGAGAAGGCCCTCGAGCGCTCCGCGATACTTTTCGCGATCGTACTGAACGAAGACGATCTGCAGGTTCGCTTCGATTCGGGTCGTGTTGTCCTGTTCCTGGGCGTTCTCGAGACGATGGGGCTCCGTATCCGTTGGGAGCCGCTCGGCAACCTTGCTGAGCAAGGCCATCGCCGATTCGGTCACCAAAACGCTCGAAACCGATCCAGCGAGGTTCGTGAGCTGCGACTTCAACCTGGCTCGTATGCCCATTATTCTTCGATTCTCACCGCTCCGGCATCATCGCACAGTTCGTGCTCGCCCTCGGTCGATTGCTTCGCCTCCGCGAACGTCAGCCCACTGCGCAAAATGAGCGACCGTGTTTCGTGCATCCCCTTCTCGAGGTGCCCGGCGACCTGGGTTCGGTCATGCAGGCAATCCATCAATGGCGCCAGCACCTCGGCAGGTTGCGTTAGCACGAGTCGAAAAATGGCACGCGCGAGTCGAATCTTCTGGCCGTCGGGTTTCGGGTCTGCCTGGTGATGCCGGAGCTTGGGATCGATCACTGCGTCCATTTGGCTGCGTACGTCATCGGTCGGCATGGGCACGCCCAAGAAACGAGCGAGGCGCGTGAGCGACTCGTCGGGGCGTTCGAGCACGTCGCCGTAGGACAGCACCATCCGTCGTCGGTCGGCGCGCCATCCCGCGACGACGTATCGCAACCAGAGTTCGGCGGCTGTCTCCGAATCCATGCCCGACCGCGATCCGAGTGATGCCGCGACCTCGGTGGGCTCGCGAACGACCATCAACGTGCCGTCGATGGTGCAGAAGTTCTGCCAGAAAGGCAGGAGGAAAGAGCCGCGAGGATCCTTCCACGCCGCGAGGCCTCGTCCCCCGTAGCTGGAGTCGAGGATGGCGCGCGCCCGAAGCCGAAACTCCTCGAGGTCGGCAGCCGACTCCCAGCCATCCTCGAGGAACGGAGGTCGGTCCCAACGGCCACCGAGTCGCGCGAGCAAGTCGTCATGCAAGGCGGAGACTTTGCGATTCTCCCAAAACCCCGCGGGATTGTCGGGCTTGGGCGCCATGAGCTCCTCCTCGGGACCGAGGTCCGCGCCGAGCAAGTTCGTCAAGCGGCCCACCAGCGACGTGCCGCTGCGGTGCATTCCGATGATCGAAAACAGCTTGGTCATGCTCGCGGGTCCGAGGGAGGGCGAGCGTCTATTTTGCCATTTCTGCGTTGTATTCGGCCGCAACCTCGCTGGGGTCGCCAGCCATCTTGATCTCGCCTTTTTCCAGCCAAATCGCCTTCGTGCTCAGCGAAGCCACGAGTACGGGAGCCTGGGAGGCGAGCACGATGGTGGCGCCACCCTTCTGCAGGTCCTTCACGGCCCCCATGCACTTTTTCTGAAATCCGAGATCGCCGACTGCCAGGACTTCGTCCACGACGACGATGTCCGGCGAGACGTTGATCGCAATCGAGAAGCCCAAGCGGGCGAGCATGCCCGAAGAGTAGTAGCGGATTTGGGTGTCGATGGCGTCTTGAAGCTCGGCGAACTCGACGATCTGCGGGGTCCTTCGCTTGACCTCGTCTGCGGATAGGCCCAGGAGCCCAGCGTTGACCATGATGTTTTCTTCGCCGGTCATGTCGACGTGAAAGCCGGCGCCGAGCTGAAGCAGAGTCGAGATTCGACCCCGCGTGGACACCGAACCCTCGCTCGGGAAGCTCGTTCCGGCGACCAACGTGAGCAACGTGCTTTTGCCACTGCCGTTTCGGCCGAGCACACCGAGAGTCTCTCCCTTGGCCAGCTCGAAGGACACGTTTCGCACCGCCCACAGATCATCCACGCTCTTTTGCGAGCGCCCGGCGAAGATTCCGGCGGTCTCGCGAAGCAGCATCGGCTTTTCGTGCACTCGGTCGAAGCGCTTGCCGAGCTTTTCGACTCGGATGTTCAGATTGTTGGCGCTCATGCGTAGTCGGCGAGTTTGAGGTTCTGACGATTGAAAATGAAGCAACCCATGAGGAAGAGAACCACCGCGGCGACGAGCCCCGGCACCAGATAGGCCGGGTTGGGCCACTGTCCGAGCATGATCACGTCCCGTGCGCCCTCCATGACGCCAGCTAGGGGGTTCAGCCTCAGGATCGCCGCGAGCCAGGGCGGCGCCATACTGGTCGAGTAGAGGATCGGGGAAACCCAAAACCCCATCGTGATGACCGACGTGACGATGTAGAAGACGTCGCGATACCGGACGTTGAGGCACGATGTCATCAGACCCACGCCGATGCAGATGAAGACGACCAACAACACCAGCGCGGGCAGCGCGATCAACTTGACGCTGAATGTGTAGGCCCCCGGAAATGCCAGGTAGAACCCGAACACCAGCACGAACTCCATCGCGAGGTTGATGAGGTGCGAGAGCACCGCGGAGATCGGGATGAGGAATCGCGGAAAGGTCGTGCGCTTGACCAGCGCCGCGTTCTCCATCATCGACCCGGTCGTCGCCAGGGTAGCGTTCGTGAAGAACTGCCAAAAGACCGCGGCAATGAGATAAAAAACCGGGAAGTGGGGAATGGGGATCTTGAGGATGTACTCGAATGCGAGGGTGACGGTGACCATCATCACCAGCGGGTAGGCAAACGACCAAAACATGCCGAGGGCCTGCGCCCGATACCGGGACTTGAAGTCCTTGACGCTCAGCAGCCAGAGCATTTGGCGGAGCTTCCAAGTCAGCCCCAGTGCGGCGCGGAAACTCTGAAGTAGACCCGCCCGATTCCCGGTCGGTCGCTCGCCACCGAACTGGACGCCCGCCGAGGTGCGATGAGTCCACGGCCCCGACGCGGGGGATGGCCCGCCCTCGGGAAGCGGGCGAGGTGCGCTCGGCGGTGGAAACCCCTGGTCCATAGGCGCGCCGAGGCTACTGGCGCCTCCTGGTCATGGCAATCTCAAACCCGATCGAGCGGGGGAGCCGCGGCATCCAACGCGGGGTACCGATGCCCCGAGGTTTACATGCCCCGCGGCGCGGCATGTTGTCAACAAGGTCAGCTAGCGGCCGACGCCTTGCAGAGCGCTAGCTCCCCGACGCAAACCGGGCCCGGCACGTTGATGGGGTCGAAGCGAAGTGCGACGATCGACCCCGACTCATACCAGGCGGGAGCTCGCTCGTGATTGTCGAGACGGACGACGTACTCCTGCCACTTGGCTTGATGTCCGTCGAGTCGCACTGTGACGCTGCGGTCTTCGTTGAAAGTCGTGTCGCTCTCGCCCCGCCAGTAGACCTGCGCAAAAGCGAATCCTGCGTGGCTGCACCAGATGTTGAAGCGGATCGCCTGCACGGATTCCGCATCGACGGGATCGACGTCGAGCAGGAAGTGCGGATCGCCCCCGACGGCTCGAAAGCGCGCGCTTCGGAGGTAGCGCTTTTCGAGCACCAGGTCGCCGCCCACGCGCGCGCGGCCACTCGGTAGTCGAAAGCGGCGCACGTCGCGCATGCCGTCGGCGGCAAGGCCTCGACGGGCGACTTGTCGAACCGACTCCGGCAGGTACGCGCCTAGGCGGAGCGCGTGTGGATACCAGAACGAGCGCGTGAGCGATGCCGCAGGTCGCGTGACGCCGGCTGCCTCGGTCGGCATCGCTGAAACGGCGACGGTGAGCTCGTTCATTTTTTTGCACTCTTCTCGAGAGAGCGGCGCGGATGCGCCGCTCGGCGCCAGAGGTGCACAGCTCTCGTAGAGCTCGGCGTGCCGTGTTGCCCAAGGCTCGGTCGATTCGTGCTCGAACTTTTCAGCCGCCGCTTGGAAGGCCGAGAGCGCGTCGGAGTCGGCCTCCAACCGCAGGATCTCTCGCGCTGCTTCGCTTGGCCCACCCACGAGGCGACCGTAGTCTCGACCTTGCAATCGGTTCTCCAGGGCGCCGACGCGTTTGGCGACCACGGGGACATCCGCCGCGAGCAGCTCGCTCAGCGTGTAGGAGAACGTCTCGTGCCACGGCGGGAGCAATAGTCCGATATCGACGTCCGCTTTGGCGAGATGGCCGACGATCTCGTGGCGTTCGAACCCGCCGTGGCGAACGATTTTCATGTCTTTGCTGAGCGCGTCGAGCTGATCGTCGAAACCGACCTGGTCCGTCCGGCCTAAATTGGCCCACACGACGTTCTTCTTGCGGCACCGGTCCACCGTCGCAAAGTCCGCGCCGGCGCCCTTTGACGCATAGGAAACTTCACCGACGAGAGCGACTCGGAGAGGTCGCGTCCCGC
>JAJDAH010000397.1 GCA_029261965.1 Polyangiaceae bacterium | reverse complement strand
CGTTCGGTGCTCGAGGCGATCGAGGCCGGCTATCGCCCGAGCGACCGGGCCACCTCCGTCGCGGCGCGTTCGCCCGCGCTTATCGCGCCGTCGAAGTACCCGGCCCACTTCGTCGCGGTCTCGGTCCCCGCAAAGTAGATCGGACCGCAGGGCTGCCGGAGTGCATGGCCGACCGACGTGAAAACGCCAGGGGGCATGATGCCCGTGTAGCACCCGCCGGCCCACTCGTCCGAGCACCAGTCGTGGTCGATGTAGGCGGTCGGTTGTGCGGCTTCGTTTCCAAACAGGCTCGACAACGCCCGCAGCACGTGTCGTTTTCGTTCCTCCGGTGGCAGTCGGCTACAGTCGCGGGCCGCGTCGCCGACGATGAAAGCAACGAGCGCCGGTTGGCGGCCGTCGTGGGACGTGTCATCGAACACGGCGCGCACCGGCCATCCGTCGCTGATGGCCTCTCCGGAAAATCCCGCCTCGCGCCAGAACGCTCGTTCGTAGGTGGCGACGCACTTGATGACCGATCCCATCGGCATGCGCTTCTGGAGCTCTCGTCGAGCAGTGGGAAGCTCGGGCGAAAACGCGATGCGTTCGCAGAGCGAGGGGGCGAGGGCGAGGATCACGCGTCGGGCTTCTTCGACCCCGGCCGAGGTTTTCACCCGAACGTGGTCTCGTTCGGCTTCGATGGACAGCACTGGCGTTTCGAGGCGAACGCGGTCTCCGAGCAGCTTTGCCATTCGAAGCGAGAGCTCTTGGGCGCCCCCGAGGAAACGACGCTCTTGAGCCCCGCGATCTGCCGCGATGAGGCGCCACCAGCTCGAGCCCGACCGGAGGTAGAAGAGAAAGAACAGAAACGACAGCTCGCGAGGCTCGGCTGCGAAAACCATCTGGGCGGCAGCCTTGAAGAGCGAACGCGCGCCGCGACTCTTCGTGTTCTTCGACAGCCAAGTCCCGAGCGTCATCGAATCCCACTCTCGGGCCTTCTTCGACGCTGTGGGTCGCTCGGTGTCGATACGTTTCGACAGGCGATCGGCTCGCAGCATCGCTCGGCCCAGGTCGAGAAGCTCGAGCGGAGACAGCTTCGGAACGAGCCCGTCGAACGTGCGCTTCACACCTCCGAGATCGAGAACCTTCGTACCCGACGTGTACTGCTTGAAGGTCTCGACATCGAGCTCCTCGGCGAGCTCACGAACCCGATCTTGGGTTGGCCCGATCCACTGTCCGCCCAAGTCGATCCGATCCGCTCCGAGGTCATGGCTGAACGTGCGGCCGCCGACGCGGTCCCGCGCTTCGAGCACCAGGACATCGTGGCGCTCGACGAGGTGTCGAGCGGCGGCTAGTCCCGAGAGGCCCCCACCGACGATGATGACGTCGCGCACGCGCTCCTATTCGTTGTAAAAGCTGACCGACTGTTCGTGCTCGAAACCCAGGCTGTTGTAGAAGTTCAGCACCGTAGTGTCTGCCTTGACCAGCGGCGTGACGCTCACCTTGGGGTTCTTGACGAACGAGGCGCGAAGCGCCTCGACGAGTAGCCGTCCACAGCCCTTGTGGCGCTGGGTCGGGTCGACGAACAACTCCTGAATGAACAGGATGAGGTCTTCGCGGCGCCGATAGGAGTAGCCCAAGACGGCCCCGACGATGCGTCCGTCGTCGACCGCGACCAGGCAGCTCTCAGGTTCGAAGGAATGAAACTTCGACAGGTACTGCGCGACACCATCGCGAGTCCACCCGTCGTAGGCCTTCATGAAAACGTCCACCACCCCGTCGAGCTGTTCCTTTCGGAGCGCCTTGATATCCATGCCCACGAGGGTTCACCGTCGCGGCTCGTCCGTCAACGCCGAAGCGTGTGCTCCGCCCGGAGGTCTTGTGCCGTGCCCAAGGCGTGCCAGGATGGTCAGCGGCTTGGAACGATGAATCGACCGAAGAGGATCCTGATCGCGGCTGCGGTGTTCGTCGTGGTCGCCGGTTTCGCGACGTATCGCGTGCTCCAGAAGAAGTACTTCACTGGGGTGCGGGACACGCCGCTCGCCGAAGTCGCGCGCGCTGCGGAATTCGATTTGGCAGCGGCCGACGGGAGTCGGGTTCGCCTTTCGCAGTTGCTGAAAACGGGCCCCGCGGTCGTCGTTTTCTACCGGGGTCACTGGTGACCCTACTGTCGCCGCCAGCTCGGTGAGCTGGCAAGTCACCGAGACCGGATCCAAGCTGCCGGTGGATCGGTCGTCGCCATCAGCGTGGACGGCCAAGAAGACTCGAAGAAGCTCGCCCAAGAAGAATCGATAGGATTTCCCATCCTGTCGGATCCCGACCTGGCGACAATCGACGCCTACGGCCTTCGCGCCGAAGGACGCGATATCGCCGTGCCGGCGGTCTACGTCATTCGGTCGGATGGCACCGTCGCCTACAGACACGTCGGCGAAAACGTCAAGGATCGGCCCGAGATCGATGCCGTGCTCGGCGCGCTGTCCGTCGCCAAGCGATGACCAGTCTCAGACCTTCTTGACTTCGGGTTTGCCGAGCAGGCCCTCGGGGCGAACCGTGAGCACGAGCACGATGATCAGAAACGCGATGCTCGCCTGCCAGGCGGGATCGATGTAGGCGCCGGCGAAGACCTCGATGACGCCGAGCAACCATCCGCCGATGATCGCGCCGGCGACCGAGTTGACGCCGCCGAGCACGGCGGCCGCGAACGCCTTGAGTAGCGGGGAAAACATCATCGCGGGCTCGAGCCCCTGTTTGGGCGCCGTCAGGATCCCGGCGATGGCACCCAGCACGGTCGCGATGCCCCAGATGAGCGATTGCACGCGGGCGACCCGAACCCCCATGAGCTGCGCGGCCACTTCGTTCTGAGAGACCGCGCGGAGCGCGATGCCGACCCGCGTGAAACGGAAGAACAGAGCCAGGGTCACGACCATGGTGAGAGCAGTCGCGATGATCCAGGCGTCGTGGTGGGTCAAGAACACGCCCCCGGGGAGCTCGATGACACGAAGCTCGTCGAATAGATGATGAAACGCCTTGGTGTCGGTCCCCCAGATCGCGCCGGAAGTACCTTCGAAAACCAACAGCAGCCCGATGGTCACCATCACGACGGCGTGTTCGCCGCCCTCCCGCGCTCGGTCGAGCAGAACGCGGTAGATCACCGCACCGAGCACGAAGGCGAAAGCCAAGGCGATGGCGAAGCTCGCCAGCAATCCGAAACCCCACACGACGGCCGCGTGATACGCGACAAACGTGGACAACATGGCGAACGCGCCATGACCGAAGTTCAGGACCTCGCTCGACTTGTAGACGAGCACGATTCCCACGGCCAAAAGCGCATAGAGGCTTCCAGCGCTGAAGCCATTGAGCAGATTCTGGAGAAAAAGAGTCACGATTCTCGTTCCGTCAGAACGGCCACGCCTTGAAGTAGTACTTCATCCGCAGCCAGCGACCGCGCATCCCCATCGGCTCGAACAGCAAGACCGCGATGAGAATCGTGCCGACGATGATCCACTGGTACTCGCTCGCACCAGCAAACCCCTGCTGCAACATGATCAGGAAGGTGGCGCCGAGCACGGAACCGAGAATCGACGCGAGCCCTCCCACGAGCACCATCACCAGCATTTCGATCGAAAGGAACAGATTGAACGTGCTCGGGTTGATGCGATCCGACAAGTGCGCGAACAGCGCGCCAGCGAGACCCGTGACGAAGGCGCTGATGGCGAAGGCCATCGTCTTGTAGGTCGTCAAGCCGACCCCCATCGCCTCGGCGGCGGTCTCGTTGTCGCGGATCGCCACGAAGGCACGGCCGATGCGAGATCGGGTCAGGTTGTAGGCTCCGACCAACACGAGCAAACACACCGCGAAGCACAACAGGAAGTACGTGCGCGGCTCCGCGAGCGAATAGCTCCCGATCTCCGGGCCGGGCACACCCAACCCCATGCGGCCACCGGTGAGCGAGTCCCAGCGACCGAGGATTTGGTCCGTGGCCACCTGGAACCCCAAAGTCGCTATGGCGAGATAGGGGCCCTTGAGTCGAAGGGCAGGGATACCAACGACGAAGCCGAGAATGGCGGCCATCAGCGCGCCCGCGGGCACGGTGACCAAGAGTGGAGCGCCCTTGGAGTACAAGATGACGTGGGTGTACGCGCCGATGGCCATGAAGGCTGCATGACCGAGGGAGATTTGGCCGGTGTAGCCCACCAACAGGTTGAGCCCGACGGCGGCGATCACGAAGAGCACGATGCTGATCATCACGAACACGACGTAGTTTCCGGCGAAGAATTGCGAGTAGACGATCAGCGCCACCACGAAAAAGAGCGCCAACCCTCGGGACCACGGTCCTTCGAAGAGGGTCAGGTCCTCTCGGTACTCGCGCTTGAGCTCGTCGTTGTTCACGGTGCCAACCGCTAGCCCTATACTGCGCTGGGCATGGAGACGGAAGTCAGCGCAGTCGCCAGGGAGCGCGAGGTCAGGCGCATCGAAACAGCCCGCGAAGTCGGCATGACCCTGACGGGGGCTTTCTTCGAACGCGCTCGGAAGGCTCCGGATGCGGTTTGCATGCGCCGCAAGAAGTACGGACTCTGGGAAGAAGTCCGGTGGCGCGACTACGAACGGGGGGTACGCGCTGTCGCTTTGGCCCTCGTCGACATGGGAATCAAACCCGGCGAGCCGGTCGGCCTGATCAGCGAGAACCGCGTCGAGTGGCTCATGACCGACCTCGGGATCTTGGCGGCGGGCGCCGTGACCTGCGCGATGTACACGACCAGCGCGTCCGAGCAGGTGGCGTACATCATGCAGCACGCCGAGGTGCGCGTGCTGTTCTGCGAAAACGAGGAGCAACTCGACAAGGCGCTCGAGGTTCGAAAGACGCATCCCATCGATCACATCATCGTTTTCGAGGACAAGGGGCTCCGCAGCTTCGAAGACGATTCGCTCGTGTTCTGGGACGAGCTTCTCGAAAAGTACTCGGCGCGAATCGCCGACGCGGGCGCGGAGCTCGACGAGCGCGCGCGCGGTGTCAAACCCGAGGACCTGGCGATTCTGGTCTACACGTCGGGCACCACCGGCCCGCCAAAGGGCGTGATGCTCAGCCATTCGGCCATCGCGTGGGCGTGCTCGACGTTGCGGGACACGATTCGACCGGACCCGACGGACGAGTACCTCAGCTTCCTGCCGCTGTGCCACATCGCCGAGCGGACCATCACGGTGTTCAACCAGGTGATCAACGGATCGATCGTCAACTTCGCCGAGAACCTCGACACGGTGCGCGAGAATCTCGGAGAGGTCCGCCCACACGTTTTTTTCGCGGTGCCGCGGATCTGGGAAAAGCTCTTCAACGCCATCGAGCTGCGGATGAAAGAGGCTCCGTGGGCGAAGCGGCGCGCGTACGCCTGGGCGGTCGCCGTGGGCAAGGAAATGAACCGCCACCGGCAGCTTGCCGCGCTCGAGGGTGGTGAGTCGAACGCTCCGGCCGGGCTCGTCGCGGCCCATCTCGCGGCGGATCAGGCGGTGCTCGCCCCGCTTCGCAAGAAGCTCGGGTTCGATCGAACGCGTTTCGCGCTGAGTGGCGCGGCGCCGATTTCACCGGAGGTCATCGAGTACTTCCAGTCGCTCGGGGTTCCGCTGGTCGAGGGCTATGGTCAGACCGAAAGCACGGCGGTCATCACGATGAGCCCGGCAGGCTTCATGCCTCCGGGAGCCGTCGGCAAACCCATTCCGGGGGTCGAGCTTGCGCTCGCCGAAGACGGCGAGATTCTCGCACGGAGTCCTGGCGTGATGATGGGCTACTACCGCCACCCCGAGGCGACGGACGAGCACGTCAACGCCGAAGGGTGGCTCCACACCGGCGACGTGGGTGAGCTCGACGAGTTTGGACGCCTGAAGATCACTGACCGCAAGAAGGATCTCATCATCACTGCCGGCGGCAAGAACATCGCGCCCCAATACATCGAGAGCAAGTTGCGATTGAGCGCGTACGTGCACGATGCGGTCGTGATTGGCGAGCGTCGCAAGTACGTGACGGCGCTCGTCATCCTAGACGAAGACAACCTCGTCGAGTGGGCTCAGAAGAGCCGGGTCCAGTTCGGTGCCTATGCCGAGCTGGCCCGAAGCGAAGAGGTCGAGAAGCTGATCCAGAACGAGGTGGCGCTCGTGAACAAGACCTTGACTCACGTCGAGTCGGTCAAGAAGTTTCGCATTCTCGAGCGACGGCTCGATCGTGACGAGGGTGAGCTGACGCCAACCCTCAAGGTTCGTCGAAAGATCGTCGAAGAGAAGTACCAGGCCCTCATCGACGCGATGTATTGAGGCTCGACTCCGCAGGCTAGAGACGTCTCCCCCGGTAGGAACCCGCGCCTCCGACGTCGTCGTTCGTGTCGGAAAATCCGACGATGCAGAACGAGTCGCCGGCGGCGTTGAACGCAAAAGAAACGTCTGCGCTGTAGTCCGTGTCGCCGTTGGTCGGTACGAGCACCACGTCGAGGCGATTGCCTTGGAGCTCGCCAGCTCCGCTCAGCTTGCGATCGTCGACGGTGTCGTAGGTAGTGTCGACGATTTGCACGGTGTTGCCGGTCTGCTCGAACGTGATGGTCCCGCTCAAATGAAACAGAGGGGACGAGTACCGAAACGCGCCGCTCACGTCCGCCGTCGTTCCGGCGTCGAGCTCGTCGCAGGTCAGCACGATCGGCTCACTTCCGGTCGTGCACGCCCCCAGCCCGGCGGTCACGGCCACTAGGACGGCAGCGTAGGGAAGGTGACTCACGGTCAAGCCACTTCGAACAGACCCGCGCCGCCCATGCCGCCGCCGATGCACATGGTGACCACGACGTATTTCGCCTGCCGGCGTTTTCCCTCGATGAGCGCGTGACCGACCATGCGGGCGCCGCTCATCCCGTAGGGGTGCCCAATGCTGATTGCGCCGCCGTTGACGTTGAGCAGGTCGTCGGGGATGCCGAGCTTGTCGCGGCAGTACAGGACTTGCACGGCGAAGGCTTCGTTGAGCTCCCACAGGCCGATGTCCTTCACGCTCAAGCCGTGACGCTCGAGAAGTCGAGGCACGGCGAACACGGGTCCGATCCCCATTTCGTCCGGCTCGCATCCGGCGACGGCCATGCCACGGTAGATCCCGAGCGGCTCGAGATTCTTCTCCTTGGCGATGCTGGCTTCCATCAACACACAGGCGCTCGCGCCGTCCGAGAGTTGACTGGCGTTGCCCGCGGTGATCGTTCCGCCTTCACGAACGGGTTTGAGTCCGGCGAGTCCCTCCGCGGTCGTGCTCGGCCGGTTGCCTTCGTCTTTTTCGAGGGTCACTTCGGCGTAGCTGACTTCTTTCGTCTGCTTGTCGACGAGTATCTTGTTCGACTTCATCGGCACGATTTCGTCGTCGAACTTGCCTGCTTCCTGTCCGGCAGCGGTGCGCTTCTGACTCTGGAGGCCGTAGGCATCCTGCTTTTCGCGCGAAACGCCGTAGCGTTTTGATACGACCTCGGCCGTGTCGATCATTGCCATGTAGAGATCGGGTTTGTTCTCGAGGATCCACGGGTCTTGTGCACGGTGCTTGTTGACGTGTTCATTCTGGACGAGGCTGATCGAATCGAGTCCGCCACCGACGGCGATCGGTACGCCGTCGACGATGATCTCCTTGGCGGCGGTAGCGATCGCCATGAGTCCGCTCGAACACTGCCGGTCGAGTGTCATGCCGGAGGTCTCCACCGGCAGGCCGGCGACGATCGCGCACTGGCGTGCGGTGTTGAAACGCTGAGAGCCCTCCTGCATAGCCGCGCCGAACACCACCTCTTCGACCTCGGCGGGATCGAGGCCTGCTCGCTTGACGGCTTCGCGAATCGCGTGCCCGCCGAGCTGGGGCGACTCGGTGTTGTTGAACGCGCCTCGGTAGGCTTTTCCGATGGGGGTTCGGGCGGTGGAAACGATGACGGCTTCTCTCATCTCAGGCTCCTCGAAAATGCGGAGCGAGCAAGATAGCCCTTCGTGGTGCTCGGGCGAAAGGCCCCTCGCGTGCGGATCGTTCACCATTGGCGCCGCGCTGTTCAACGCGCCAAGTTGGTGTTTTTCCACCTAGTTGGACCGCTGGCGCTTTGGGCGCTCCGGCTGGAAATCCGCGAGCGCCCCGGTTAGCTTCGGCTCTCCAGGATGGGTTCTCTCACGCAGCTCGATCTGCCGGACGTGTCGCCTGACGAGTTTCGCCGAGCGATTCGTGTGGCGGTGTCGATGCACGCCGAGGAGATCGCGGCACCATCCGTCGGTCCGAAGGCGCTCAGTGGCCGGCTGCCCTCCACCGACAAGCTCAAAGACGCTGTCGGAGGCAAGGACGAGGACGCCAAGGCCGCCGAGTATTTCACTTCTCTGCTGGAGGTTGCGTATCTCGTCGCCTCCGCCGACGGCCTTGGCGACGACGAGCTCGCTGCGATGACCGAGCTCGTGAGCCACGCCACGGGCGCCGCCGCCGACAAAAAGACCGTCGAGGCCTACTTCGCCGATGCCAAAGCTGCATCCGAAGCGCTGGGTCGCCGCGAACGGCTGGCGCGAGCGGCGTCGAGCTTCGACGACTTCATGGCGCGGGAGGAAGCCATGAGCTTCGCTGCGATCATCAGTATCGCCGACGGTAAGCTCGACTCGGCCGAGGCCCGGGCGTTGCTGGAGCTGGGCGAGTTCTTCGAGCTCTCCGCCGGCGAGGTCCAGGCGGTCGTCGACCAGGTGGTGGCTACCGTCAAGAGCGCGATCAAGCTCTGATTCTGCCGGAGCCTGCCGGAGCCAAGCCCGCCGGGTCTTGGCGTGTCAGACCAGCTCGGACACATGCTCAAATCAGCTATCGCGGCGAGCTCGGTGGCCATCGTGCTCTTGGCCTGCACTTCTGCCGGCCCCCCTACGGGTATCCACGTTCGAAACGCTCCCCGCTACATACCGGGGGCGACCATCGGCAGCTCGGTGCTTTGCACCTGTGTGACTTGTAGCCCCTCGTCTTGCTGCGAGGGCAGCGAGTCTCAGCCCAGCAATGAAGAGTGCGGTGACAGCTACGACTTCACCCAGAACGAATCGTGCGGCATCGCCGTCGAGAGCTGCGCCGGCCAGTGTTCTCCCCGGCGGTGGCGGGTCACCGTCGACCAGGAATGCCAGGCTCGAATGCCGGCTGACTGTTGTGCGGGTCGGCCGGTGGAGAGGAGTGAGCCCGGCTGACGCGATCGGGGCCGCGTGTCTGTTAGAGTTCTAGCCCGATGAGCTGGAAACCCGAGGTCGACGGCATCGAGCACCGTCGTCGGCTCGCGAGAGAGATGGGTGGCTCCGAGGCCGTCGAACGCCAGCACGGTCTCGGTCGCCTCACCGTGCGGGAGCGCGTGGAACAACTCGTCGACGATGGCTCGTTCCGAGAGTCGGGCCCGATCGCCGGACATTCCGAGACCGACGACGACGGAAAGCTGACCGGGTTTTCCCCCGGCAACTACGTGCTCGGGATCGGAAAGCTCGACGGTCGGCGCGTGGTGATCGGCGGCGAGGACTTCACCCAGCGGGGGGGATCGCCCACGCCGGCTGGACTCCGAAAGAGCGTTTTTGCCGAAGAGCTGGCCTGTCAGTTTCGCTTGCCGTTGGTGCGTCTGCTCGAGGGGGCCGGCGGAAGTGTCACCAGGCCCGCGGGCGCTGGCAAATCGGCGAAACCCACGATGGGCGCCGTCAATGCCGTCCCGCGTTTCATGTCGATCATGAAGGTGATGGGTTCTTCGCCTGTCGTGTCGGCGGCGCTCGGCCCGGTCGCTGGTTTCCCAGCGGCGCGCCTCGCGGCCTCTCACTTCTCCGTGATGACGAAATCCACCGCACAGGTGATGATCGCGGGACCTGCAGTCGTCGAGCGAGCGATCGGAGGGGAGCACACGAAGGATTCTCTTGGCGGGGCCGGGGTTCACTCCAAAAGCGGAGTGGTAGACAACGTGGCCGACGACGAGCCCGGCTGTCTCGAGCTCATCCGGAGGTTCTTGAGCTATCTGCCGAGCAACGTCTGGGAGCGTGCGCCGGTGCTCGCCTGCGAGGACGACGTCGGGAGAGCCGACGAAGCACTACTCGAAATCGTGCCGCGCGAACGTCGCAAGGCCTACAAAATGCGACGGGTCATCCGCCACGTGGTCGACCATGATTCGTTTTTCGAGCTCAGCACTGGCTACGGCCGGTCGATCATCACGGGGCTCGCGAGGTTGGGTGGGCAGCCCGTGGGAATCGTCGCGAACGACGGATACTTCTACGCTGGCGCGATGACGGCTGACGCGTCGATGAAGTTTCGCCGCTTCGTCGACCTGGCTGACACCTTTCACCTGCCCATCGTGAGCCTGGTGGATGAGCCGGGGTTCATGATCGGGCCCGACTCCGAGCAGGCGGCGACGATTCGCCACGGTACCGCCGCCCTCTTCAGCGTCATGCAGTCGACCGTCCCGTGGGTCTCGGTGATCGTTCGAAAGGTGTTCGGGGTAGCCGGCGCGGCTCACTTCGGACCGGGCGGGACCGTTTACGCCTGGCCTTCGGCGGAAACGGGCGCGCTACCCATCGAGGGCGGAGTCGCGGTCGCTTTTCGCCGTCAGATTGCCGAAGCTCCGGACCCTGTGGCTTTCCGAACCCAGCTCGAAGAAATGCTCGCGCGAGAGCGCTCCCCGTTCGCGGGCGCCGAGGCGTTCGGTGTGCACGATCTCATCGATCCCCGTCAGACGCGCCCGGTGCTGTGCGAGTGGGTCGAATGCATCCAGCCTCTGCTCGAGCAGCGACGGGGCCCACGCGCCTACACGATGAGGCCCTGATGCGCGGGCCGGCAACGCCCACCGACTTCGCGCTCGCCGTGTGTCTGGGTGTGTTTTGCCTCGGGGCGTGCCAGGAGTCCGGCTCGAAGGACGACGCCGAAAATTTCGAGCTCGGCGAGGTTCGTGTCCCCGGTCGTTCGGCTGGAGTGCCGGTCACGATCGAAAACCCCTACCTCGGTGACCCGTTTGCGGCGGTGACCATCGTCGCCTTTTCGAGTTTTTCCTGCGAGCCGTGTCAGCGCGCGAGTCAGTCGATCGCGGCGATTCGCGAGAAGTACGGCGACGACGTGGTCCGGGTCGTGTGGAAGAACTTTCCTCCCACTGCGCTCGAGAAGCGGGCAGCGAACGATGCCGCGATGGCGGCGTTCGCCGTCGGGGGCAACGAGGCATTCTGGAAATTTCACGAGACGGCGTTTACGAACCCCAAAGCGCAGAACGACGGCAGCTTCAAGAAGTGGGCGGCGGAGGCGGGGCTCGATGTCGAGGCGTTTCAGATGCAACGGCTGGACAGTGGTCCCAGAGCTCAGGTGGATTTCGACATCGAGCTCGCCAAGAGATTGGGTGCGGTTTCGGCACCGCATTTCTACGTCAATGGCTACTCGCTCACTGGCGTGCCGCCGATGCAAAAGTGGCACGAGGTCATCGACCGGGAGATCCGGGCCGTCGACATGCTCAAACACACCTCGACTCCGCCGCACGATTACTACCGGTTTCGAGTTGGCGAAAACTACCATCGCCCGGGCCCGAAGATGCCGCCGCAATATATGCGGCGACGTCTCGACACCGAGACGGTGTGGCACCTCCCGCTCGCCGCCGATGACCCGATTCGAGGCTCGTCGGACGCGCTCGTGACGATCGTGGAGTTTGGTGATTTTCAGTGTCCGCACACTCGGAAAGCCGCAGGCACCCTGAAGCAGCTCACCGACAATTTCGGCGATCGGATTCGCATCGTCTGGAAAGATAATCCTCTTTCGATCCACGATTCCGCGCGCGCGGCGGCCGTGCTTGGCCGAATGGCGTTCGAAGACACTGGCAACGATCGGTTTTGGAAAGCGCACGACGCGATGCTCGATAGTGAGCAGCTCGACGCGCGGGCGCTCGAGCGCGTCGCGGAGAGCGTCGGGCTCGATTGGGGGCAGGTTCAAGAGCGCATCGACCAGGAAGCGTTTGCCGCAAAGCTCACCGCGAACAAACAATTGGCCAGGCAATATCAATCACCCGGGACGCCGGCGTTTTTCATCAACGGGCGTCGGCTCCCGGGAGACCAACCCATCGAGCGATTCCAGGACATCGTCGCCGCCGAGGTGGGGCGAGCCCAGAAGGCGCGGCGTGAGGGCGTGGAGCCCGCGCGGCTCTACGAAACGCTCGTCGAAAAGGGCAAGAAGCCCTGAGCTAGCTCAGCGCCATCTTTTGCTCAGCGTCTCGGGCACGGGGAGGGGCTCGAAGTCGTCGAGTTGCTCGAAGAGCTCGTTCGTATCGCCAGCAACGAGAATGAGCCTCAGTTGCTCCGGGCGGATGAAACCCGCTCGAGAGGCTGCGCGGATCGCTTCGACGAGTGGGCCGAAGAACCCGGCGACGTCGAGCAACACGATGGGCTTCTGGTGAATGCCCAGTTGCGCCCAGGATACGACCTCGAACAGCTCTTCGAGCGTTCCAAAGCCACCGGGAAGCACCACGAAGCCGTCGCTCAGATCCGACATGAGCGCCTTTCTTTCGTGCATGCTTTCGACCAAGTGCTGCTCGCTCAGTCCCGAGTGCGCGACTTCCTTGCTGACGAGCGCCCGAGGAATCACGCCGACGACCTCGCCCCCGGCGGCGAGGGCGGCATCCGCCAGCGCGCCCATCAATCCGACGGCGCCTCCGCCGTAGACGATGCCAACGCCGCGCTCCGCCAGCTGCTGCGCGACGACTTCGGCGGCCTCGCGGTAGCGCGGATCGCCGCCGAAGGCTGAGCCGCAAAAGACACACACGCGCTTCATTCGACCCGCTGTCCTTTCTGTATCGTTGGTACCACGCTTCCGCGAAAGCTCAGGGTGGCGATGCCGCCCATGACGAGCAGGGCACCTACCCATTGGAGGCGACCGAGTGTTTCATGGAAAATCAACCCGCCCCAGAGCACCGTGAGCAGGGGCTGAAGGAGCAGGAGCACGGACGTCTCGAGCGCGGCCAGTCGTGGAAGTGCCACCGCGATGAGCAACCAGCCGACGACCTGGGAAACGACGGCCATGGCGATGAGCCAATAGTGTGAGGGCCACGCGGGTGAAAGATTGACGCCTGGGTCCGTCGCGCCGAGCAAGAACGCCCCGAGCGTCAACCCGAGTGTCGAGTCCAAGAGCGGGCCCGCCGGATGCGTGAGGTCACGGTTCGCCGCGCGGAATACGAGTAAGAAGCCCGTGTAAGCGCACGCGGCGAGGAGCGCGAGCACGACGCCGCGGACGGGATCCGCGCCATAGGAGTCTGCTCGACCGAGGCCACTGATGAGTGCGACGCCACCGAACACCACGGGCACCACCAGAAGAGCAGACGTCGTCGGGCGTTCGCGGTGGTAGATCCACGCGACGAAACCGACGAACACGACCTGAACGTTCGCCACCAACGTGCTCAGGCCGGCACCGACGAAACCGATGGAGCGGTGCCACAGCGTCAAGTCGACCGCCAAGAGCAGGCCCGAGACGAACGCCAGCCAGCGGGACCGGGCCGGGCGCCGGTCGCTCTGGCGGACAGTCAGCCAAATCAACACGAGTAGCGGTATGGCGTAGGCTCCGCGAAAGATCGCCGCCGTGCTCGGCGAGGTCTCGGCGAGGCGGACGAATATCGCAGAGAACGAGATCCCCAGGATGCCGATGAGGGCGAGCAGCCGAACCATGACCGAGCGGCGCTTATAGCGCGTGGCGGCTGGGGCGCCGGCCCCGACTACGTTAAGCTCCGCCGCGGTGCGGTTCGACTACTACGACCGGCTCAGCCGCGGTGACAAACGGACGTATCGGCGTAGCGACGACATCGTCGAGGTTCGCGTGCCCGAGGTCGTCGGGCTGCATCCCGTGGTGGCTCGGCTCGAAAAAGTGCTCGCGGCGGAAGACCGACGAATGGTCGAGGTGGTCTGTCAAAGGCTGTGCGACGGGCTGACCCGTCGGTTCGAAATCGACCCCCTCGTCGTCAAGGTGCGCGCGACACGTCCGAAGGACCATTCTGGGGAGCTTCACGGTCTGTACACGAGTGACGGCTCCGGTGTGCTCATCGAAGTTTGGATGCGCACGGCCGAGCACCAGAAAGTGGTCAGCTTTCGGACCTTCCTCCGCACGTTGCTGCACGAGGTGGGCCACCACCTGGATTTGACGCACTTCGAGCTGGAAGAGACGTTCCACACCGAGGGTTTTTTTCGTCGCGAGTCGAGTCTGATGCGCCAACTCTGTCCCCCGAAACGAACCAGGAAGAAGCCGACGGTGAAATCGGGGAAGGGGTCCCGAAAGAAGAAACCGGTTTCTGCCCAGCTGGCGTTGTTTCAATGAGCAACTCCACCGAGCCCGACGCCTACGTAGGCGCTGTTTTGAGCCAAAAATGGCGACTCGTTCGCACCATTGGTCAGGGCGGCCTCGGCATGGTGTTCGAGGCAAGCAGCCCCGGCGCCGAAGAGAATGTCGCCGTCAAGGTTCTCCGCGAAGAGTTTCGCGAGGAAAAGATGCTCGTCGACCGGTTCCTCTCCGAGGCAAAAGCCGGATCCCGCGTGAAGCACGCGGGGATCGCCGAGGTCTTTGAAGCGGCCCGCGCCGAGGACGGCACTCCTTACCTGGTGATGGAGCTGCTCCGCGGTGTGCCTTTGAGTGCGAAGATGAATCAAGGCCCGATACCCGTCGCCGAGGCTGCCCGAATCCTCCGAGCCATGCTCGAGGCGATCGAAAAAGCCCATTCAAACGGCGTCGTGCACCGCGACCTCAAACCGGACAACGTGTTTCTCGAGGAGGCCCCGGGAGCCCCGCGCGTCAAGATTCTCGATCTCGGGTTGGCCCGAGTCATGGACGAGGCTGGCGGCATCAATCGCAAGACGCGCACCGGCATGATGTTGGGGACGCCGGGGTACATGAGCCCCGAGCAAGTCAAGAACACCAAAGACGCCGACGAGCGGACCGACCTCTGGAGTGCCGCCATCATCCTCTACGAAATGTTGACGGCGAAGCCCGCCTTTCCCGCAGCCAACCACTTCGAGCGCGTCAGCAAGGTGATGACGAGCGATCCCGAAGCCATCGACGTCGTGGCGCCTCAGTACGCGCATTGGAAAGCGTTTTTCCAGAAGGGGCTGGCCCGCGAACCGGATCATCGATTCCGATCCGCGGGCGAAATGCGCGCCGCGCTCGACGCCACCGCGCAGCCGGGCTCGGAGCCCTTTCTGCTTTCGTCGAGCGATCCTGCCCGAGCGCCGGGTGCCGGCCCCTTCGGAAGCGTCGACACCGCCGTCAGCGCGGCTCCTCGATACGAAGACGCCATGCCCTCCAAACCGCTCGTCGAGGTCGTCGAGCTGCCGTCGCGCCCGGTTTGGGCCCGCCCGTGGTTCGTCATTCTGGTGGCGGTCGTCACTCTCGGGCTCGGAATTGCGATCGGCGTCCTTGGTGTCGGCGGATGAAGCGCACCTCGTTCGCCGTCGGCTTGGCGCTACTCGGATTGTTGTTGCGGCTACCCGCCGCCGGCGCGGAGACGACGGACAAATCGTTCGGCGTCGTCGATCTGCACGTCGATCTATCCTACCAGGTCAACTACAAGGATCGATCGTTCGCTCGCGGCAGTGGCCAGTTCATCATCGACGAGCTGAAGGCGGGCGGCGTAGCCGGTGTGCTGTGGCCGCTCTACATTCCGCGGGACGTTTCTCCCGACGGGCCTCGGTCCGTCGATTTGGAACAGTCTTACTCGACGATGTTCGGCCACCTCGCGACGAGCCCGGTCTTCGACATGCCGGGTTGCTTCTCTTCGCAGAAGATTAAAACCTGGTTTGCTTTCGAAGGCGCGGCCCCGCTCGCCGGCAAGCCGGAGCTCGTGCGATCGTGGGTGGCCAGGGGGGTTCGGGTTTTTGGCCTCGTGCACTCCTACGACAACGAGTTGGCCACCTCCTCTACGGACAAGTTGCCGCGCGGTGGGGGCTTGACCGCGGCGGGTCGCGAGATCGTCGAGCGGGTGCACGCCGAGGGTGGCGTCGTCGACGTTTCGCACGCGTCGGTCGCCGCCACCCGGGAGGTCGTCGAGCTGGCAACCAGGGCCGGCGTTCCGACGATCGCGACCCATTCGAACGCCCACGCTTTGTCGGACCATCCCCGCAATCTCACCGATCGACAGATTCGATCCATCGCGTCGACCGGGGGCATCGTGGGTATCAATTTTCATGCACCCTTCTTGGTCCGTGGGCGCCCACCGACAATCGATGACGTGACGTCCCACGTGATGCACATGGTCGACCTGGTTGGGGCCGAACACGTGGCCATCGGATCCGACTTCGAGGGGGGAATTCGGACCCCACCGGGTCTCGAGTCCGCACGGGATTTTCCGAGCCTCGCCCGAGCGCTGCTCGACCGGGGGCTCAGCCGCTCGGACGTCGGTAAGATCTTCTCCCGAAACGCCATCCGGGTGCTCTGCCGACCGCCGTCCAAACACTGATCACCGGTTCGACTCCGAGCGAGAGTCGGAGCCGCTAGCCGTCGTGGCCCCGGGCAGCTATGCCACGAGCCGGAGGTCCCCATGGATCCTGCATTTCAACCCATCAACGGAATTTCACTGGAACGATACGCCGAGCTCGGCGCAGCCACGGACGGCGTCACCGACCCCGCTGAGATCGCGCGCATCGTCGAAGGCGAAGGAGTGGCGGCTGCGGACTACGAGGCGGCCAAGGTGGGGTGGACCGCTCGCATGCAGGACATGTCACTCATGGGGAAGGTAGCGACCGCGTTCATGCCGCTCTACCAAGCGGCGCTCGCCCAACGAAAAGGAGGCGCCGCCCGCATCAGCTACGAGGACTTCGTCGCCGTCAGTGCCGCGATCAAGGTCTATGGGTTCGAGGCGGGGGTTCAGGCAAGCGGCGTGAGCCAATCGGACTGGACCGAAGCTGCCGGCGATTGGAATTCCACCATGGCGGCCGACATGATGCGCTACGCCGGCCACCCGAACCTCATCGCCCAAGAGGAGGCTCGGTTGCGGGCCCCCGGGGGCGCACCTCGGCAAGCGCAGGTCACTCGCGACGCGAGCGCGACTGCGGCACCCGCGGGCGCGAGCGCTGCTGCGGCGGGCGCCGCGAATCCCTACGCTGGCGCCATGGGCGCTCCTGCCGCCGCCGGCGTACAGGGCGACCCGATGCAGCAGGCGATGGCCGCGGCGATGGCCAACCCCGCCATGCAGCAGGCGCAGGCGGCGCAGGCCGGCATCATGAACAATCCCGTGGGCCACGCGTTCAACGTCGCGGGCAATGCACTCACTGGGGGCATCGTGCCCGGTAGTCGGGTCAACGTCATTTGGTCCGACGGCAATCACTATCCCGGTCAAGTGATGAACGTTTCTCCAGGGCAGGTCATGGTTCAATTCGACAACGGCTCACAACAGTGGGTGCCGGAGCACGCGGTCAAGAAGGCGTGACTGACGCGTTTCAGTGCCCCCATTGTGGCGGGCGATTATCGCTCGAAAACATGAAGGGCGAAAACTGCCCGTTCTGCGGAGTCGTGCTCAAACACCAGGCACGAGCGGCCGAGCACGCGGCCCTGGTCAATCAAGTCTTCCAGCAGCAGTTCGACCGAAACCCCGGTGTCTTCGGCGGGGCGCCGCCGCCACAGATCGGCTACACCGTCGGGGCTGCCCCGCCCCAGTACGTGGAGGCGCCCGCGACCCAGGCGGCGAAACGAACCGCGTTCGTCATCATCGCCGTGGTAGTCGGAGTGATCGCCCTGGCGTTTCTCATCGTGGGCGTGGCCGTGTTGTTCATGTTTCTTTGACCGGCGATCAGCCCGTCTGCGCGTAAGCGCGCGCGGCGTCCACCGAGACCAGCCTGCCCTCAGGCAGGATGCAGGCGGTCAGCTGTTTTCCGTAGACGCACCCCGTATCCAGCCCGGTGGCGTGCGAATGGATCTGCAGTCCCGATACCGCGTCGTGGCCGAAATAGACGTGGCTCGGGCCGGGCCATCGTGAGCCCCACAGCACCCCAGCGTGGAGGCGCGGAGAAGGTTTCCCGTTCGGTTGGAGGGTGCGCATGGTGATGAGGTTTTTCATCTTCTGCTCGCCGAGGGGGACCCCGGGCACCAATCCCGCGTGCACGACGACGGCTCCGTGCTGTTCGATCTCGAGCCAGTAGGGCAGATCTCGGAGATAGCGGAAGTCGGCGTCGGTGAGAGTCGTCACCACCCGTTGGTGGTCGGCTGGAAGGCTCGGGGGCGCTTTTTTCTTCGTGACGGCGCGATGCCAGTCGACCACCCGCTGGTCGTGGTTTCCCATGACGGCAAACGCGCCGAGCTGGCGGGCGATGGCCACGACCCCCGCCGAGTCAGGCCCTTTGGCGACGAGGTCGCCGACGAACACGACGTCATCCGCGTCCCGTCGCTTGCACGCTTCGAGCAGGGCCTCGAGCTCGGCGCGACACCCGTGCACGTCACCGACGACGATCGTTCTAGCCACGTCGTACATTTAGACCGCGACGGACGGTCCCGCGAGCCTCTTCCCCCATCCCGCCCTCAATGGTACCAAAGCGCCCATGGGCTCACTCGACTCACGCTGCCTCGACGCTTTCCCCGACTGGCTCCGCTCCCTCGCCGACGATACCCGGGCGCTCGCCGGCGTGCTCGAGGATGAAAAAATTTCGCTGCCCACGAGGCGACGGGTCGCGGGCGCGCTGAACTACCTCTTCAAGTCTTTGGATTTGATTCCCGACGGAATCGAAGACCTCGGTTACGTCGACGACGCTTTTGTTTACCGGGTGTCCTCTGCGATTGCCGTAGGTGCCGACGAGAGCGCGGGGCAGGCCGACGCGAGCGGTACTCTTGCCCGACTGAGCTCGCAAGCAGCCCTCATCGAGGAGTTTCTCGGGGACCTGCACGGTCGATTCGAGGCGTACACGAAGCAATTGCCGGAGAGCGCTGCTCGGGGACGCAGTGTCGAAGACATCGTCAGTGACGCGGCGGTGCGCGGGCAGCTGCTCAGCGACGTGAAGGGGTGGGCCGACAGCTACGCACCGCCGACGTTCGCTCGCGATGAGAAAAATCTCGTCAAACTCCGCTCGTTCCTCGCCGCGAAGCTCCCCGAATAGTATTTCTTGCTCGCGCCCCTGCGGCGCGGCTTGTCGGAGCTCTCAACCGGCTGCGCGGGGGCGCGAATCCTGCGTGCCGGTCTGATGGGAGGGGTTGCCGTTGGCTTGGACGTTGGTGTTGCCGCTCTTCGTCAGCTCGTTGAGCAGGTCTCGGCATTCCGGCTTGCCGCGGAGGTGGTTCACCAGGACGTTGGACGCCTCTTGGTAGGCCTTTTCGTACTTCAAACCTTCGCGGGCTCGCGCGGCGACCTTTTCGCGGCCCGAGGAGAGGTCCTCTTCGAGAGCTTCAGCGTAGCGGGACAGTTGGCCGCGCAGCTCCTCGATTTGTCGGCGCAGGTCCCGTGCCACCGCTTCGCGTTCGCCGCGACGGCTCTCGCGGGTTTTTAGCCACTGGCGCTTGGCCTCGACCATGGCCAACGCCGCGCCGGCTTGTTCGAACAACTTCCGGTTTCCGGTCCCTTGTCGCTCTCCGTCGTCGGCTCGGGCGACGGCGTCGCGGGCGTGCTTCTGGGCTTCGGTGAGCTCCGACTTGGCCGCCTCTTCTTCTTCGGCGTGAGCGGCAGCTTCGCGTAGGGCGCGCGATTCCTCTTGGGCCAGCTCCTCGACCTTGCGACCGATTTCCGCCCTGAGCGCGCGTCCGCGTCGTTCGAGAGCTTCGAGCTTGCGGGTGTGGCTGGCGATTTCCCCTTCGAGAGCGTTGGCTCTGGCGGCGAGATCCCAGGCGCGGCTGGTGGAAGCGAGCACCTCTTTCGGCGCGTTCCCCGATGGATACGCTCGAGCAACCATCCTCGAAAACAGACCCGCACGCGCCGCCCATTCGGTCACTCCTGCCGAGCGCGGAGGGGGCGGAGGCGGAGGTTGAGGCGGTGACTGTTGCCCCTCCTCCTTGTCCTTGTCCCAGGCTTGGGACGGCAGCGAGCGCTGCAGGGCCTTGAGCTCTTCGAGAAGATGGTGACCGTCGCGATAGCGCCGCCGTTGATCTTTCTCGAGCAGCTTGACGACGATCTTCTCGGCGGTTTCATCGCAGTCTTTGCGAATGCCACTCACCCGCGGAGCTGGCGCCGTGCGCTGCATCTCGAGCAGCGTTTCCCGATCGTTCGATCGGAACGGCAGCTGCCCTGTGAGCATCTCGAAAAAGAGAATGCCGAGCGCGTAGAGATCCGCCTGAGGTCCCGCCTGCTCTCCTCGCGCCTGCTCCGGCGACATGTATTCGGGCGTACCGAAAACCGCTCCCTTGGGGGCGAGGCGCGGGTCGTGCGCGAGGGCTGCCAAACCGAAGTCGAGAATCTTGACGAAATCTTTCCGACCGCCGCGGTGAGTGATGAGGATGTTGTCGCTCTTGAGGTCGCGGTGCACGACTCCGAGGTCGTGGGCGCGCGAGAGCGCTGCGCCCATCTGCTCGAGGATGTCGACGCCGCGCTGCAGCGGCATCGGGCCGCGGGCGAGCTCGGCCGAGGGCGGCGTACCCACCAGGTACTCCATGACCAGGTAAAGCTCGCCGTCGTCGGTTTCCCCAATGTCGTGGATATCGATGATGTGCGCGTGGTCGACGCGATTGGCTGCGCGAGCTTCGCGAAGCATCCAGGCGCGCAAATGAGTTTCGCCTCGCAAGTCGGGGCGGATCAGCTTGACGGCCACGACGCGGTCGATGAGCACGTGCCTCGCGCGGTACACGATGCCCATGCCGCCTTCGCCGATTCGGGCTTCGAGTCGGTATCGCCCAGCAATGACCTTGCCGAGTGCCGGGTCGTCGCTCTTCCCTCGTGAGGATTTGTGCGGAGCCGCTTGTGCCATTCAGGTTGCTTGCTCAGATCCAGCGGGAAGCAGGACTCAGCATGTTAGGGTAGTCCGGCGCTGCCGGGAAGCTGAACGGGAGACCCCGTGTCGATAGCGTCCGCGCCGGCTCCTTTTCCCTCCGAAACGGTCAGAAAGTCGCGGCGAACACCGGAATTCGATACTCGGTGCGCTGCTGGACCCCGAAGTCCGAGAGGTCTTTCCGGGAGAACACGTTTCGCACTTCGAGCGAGGGGACCGAAAGCCACAGGTTTCCCGAACTCAGCGCCAGGACCGAGGGGGGCGTGAGCTTGACCGGCGCGATCGGGGTTGCCGGTTGGGTGTAGAGCGACGCTTTCCGCCGAGGGCGGACGTAAGTCTTCGCTGCCGCCGGGGCCGATGCGCCAGGGGCGCCCGCCTCGGGCCGGGGCGGTTCGGCGACGGGCTCGTCCGAGGGCCCACCGTCCTGGGTGTAGTCCGCCGGGGCGTTGTAGGCCGTCGCGCTCAGAATCGCCACGGTGGTGGGGATGACCAAGATGATGCCGGTGGTGAACAGGTACATGTTCACGCGCGGGCTCATTTCCTGCTCGATGAAGTATCCGCCGACTCCGCCGGCAACGATGCCGATGCCGCCGCCGACCGCATAGGCCCAGCCCTCGTGCACACCAGCAGCGGCTTCGACCGCCGTCACTGCCTCGCCGCCGAGCAGCGCCAGGCCGATGATGCCCTTGCCGTCGGAAGAAACCGGGGCGGCGTTCGCCGACGGTGTGCTCAAGGTTGTCGCAAGCGCCGCACCAGTCACGGCCGCTGCCGTCCATCGAGAAAAGCTCATTCGTTCCTCCAAAAGCGAGCCCCCATCGGGGAGAGATCTCGCGCCCGATCAGGAGCGGGAGCATAGCCACCCAGTGGGGAGGGGGGAAGGGGATACGTGCGATCGGGGTCGCGCGCTTAGATGCACGAAACCTAGGCGAAATTCGCGGCTAAACTCGGAAGCGATGGGACCTTTCGGCTGGCTGACGGCAGGCCGAGCGCTGGTGGTGACCGGTCTCGTGCTCTCGGTAGCGGCGTTCGCGGGAGTCGTGCGACTTCTGCCCTGGCTCGTTTCCCCTGAGGTCCCGCTCGAAGTTTCCGCCCCATTTGCGAAGGCCCTTCTGCGCGCTGCGCTCGAGGCCGCGATTCTGGTCGGTCCGGCGGCGGGTTTCGCCTACGCCGGCGCGGAGATTGTGGATTCTGGTCAAGCCCGGGCTCTGTTTGCGCTTGGCGCCGCTCCTCACCGCCTCGCGCTGGGCGCGATACCGTCGTCTCTCGGCGTGGTAGCCGTGGCCGTCGCCATCGCCTGGCTCGTTGGATTCAACCCCGTCGAGCCGGGTCGGTTCGCCGCCCAGCTCGTCGACGAGGGCCGGGAGAGCTGCGCCGGGGTCGAGCGTCCACGCAGCGTCGAGGTGCCCATGGCGGGCATCACTTGGCTGTGCTTCCCAGGGCAGCCGCCTCGCGTCGTCGGCGAGGTTCCGCGTTCGCGCGGGCGAGCCTGGTTCACCGCGACGGGCATCGAGCTCGGCGACGACCTGTCGACGATCTCCGTTCGCGGTCTCGAGCTTCGAGCACGCGGCGACGAGCGCATCAGCCAGGTGAGAGTGAGTGCCGATGAGGCACACGTTTCGGGGCTGACGCCTTGGGGCAGCACGGCCAGATCACCGTGGCGCTCGGCACTTCCTTTTCTCATCGCCGTGGTGCTCGGTCCGCTGGGCCTCGGGCTGGTCTTGCGCTTCGGTATCCAGAGTCGCTGGCTCGCCGGGGCCATCGGCGGCGGCGCCGGAGTCGCCGCCCTCGGCGGGCTTGGTTTGCCCGATTGGGCGCTCTGGGGGCCTCTGTTCGCGGCGCTCGTTTTGGGGTTGGCCGCGGGGGCGCTACGATCGGTCAATCACGGGCTCGTTGCTCGTCGTCGTGCCCGGTGATACTCAAGGCCCGTCAAGCGCGCCGCGCATTGGAGTGGAAATGGGAGCCATAGGCCCCTGGCAAATCGTCATCATCGCCGCCATCGTCCTGATCTTGTTCGGGTCTCGCCGGCTTGCAGATATCGGCAAGGGTCTCGGCGAAGGGATTCGGAACTTCAAAAAGGGAATTGCCGACGACGGCACCCCCGAGAAGCTCGCCG
>JAJDAH010000396.1 GCA_029261965.1 Polyangiaceae bacterium | reverse complement strand
CGACGACGAGCTCGACGTGCCCTGCGTCGCCGCACGCTCGAGCTCGTCGGCCAAGAGTCCGTAGTCGGACGCGCGGCAGGTGCCGGCCATGTTCGTGAGCACACGTCTACCCGCCGCGGAAAGCCCGTAGCCCTTCAGCCCCCAAGCGCCGACGTAGCTCGAGAGCAGCAGGCTCCAAGCCAGATCGAGGTTGGTCGTCTGTTGGGTCATCGGCGCCGCGGCGGAGGAGCTCGCCAGCTGGTTGGCCAAGTCGTCGAGCAGCTCGTAGCAGAGGGGGAATCCGCTTCCGCGCTTCTGCTTCAACCCGCGGCGGGCGAGGGCCATGCCGGTGGACACTCCGCCCGTCTCGCCGAACAACAGGGTCAGCGTCGCCCACGGAGCGCCCGGTCCACGCAGCAGCGGTTGACGCCTCCCTTTCGGCCCGCGCGACTGCTCGGCCGCCTGGAGCGCGAGTCGGTGAGCCTCGGCCAGCTTGCCGTCGAACAAATCCACCGCAGCGCCAACGGCCAAAGAATCCGACCCGCCGTACCGCGCCACCAATGCGCGCGCCTCGTCCAAGCGACCGCCCAGCAAGTGGCTCATCGCCATCCATGCCGCCATCTCCGGAGCTCGCGCCGCGGCAAGCTCGTCGAGGCGACCGCCCCAGGCCGCGTTGCACGGCAGAAGATCCATCACCGCCGACCAAACGCATTGGGAGATCGCCTCCACCAGAAAACCGGAAGGAACGAGCGCGATCCGTTCAGCGCACGGCGCCGGGCCGAGCGCGAGCTCCCAGACGGCCCCCGAGTCGTCGAAAAATTCTCTGTTGTACTCGTATCGGGTGATCGTCTCGCGCAGCATCGGCTCGTCGCCGCGGTACAAGGCCAAGCGCAACCGCGCCATCAGCTGCCCGTCGGACATGCGGCCGAACGAGTACCGATCCCGTCTCTCGCCGACCAAGCGTTCGAGATCCGCCATGGGCGTCCCAGAGTCGTCGAGCATCGCCAAGTGCCCACCGGCGCTCGGACAACGCACGTATTGCCACTCCTCCTCGAACTCCACCAGCCCGAGCGGCCGCCACCGATCGAGGTACTCGCGGATCTCCCCGGGCGACAGTTGCCTGCCCCGCCCATTCCGAACGCCCGCCTGCGTCAAGACCCCTTGAAGCTGCGTCCGGTTCATCACCGGCTCCACCAGCGCCAGCACCCGATACGCCGCCCGCTCGTGATCGGGAAGCGAACGGTAGACGTCACTCAGGTCCGCCACGCGCGCCGACCTACCACAAATCCGTCCTGCCACGCCCCCTCCATCCCTCAGTTAGAGTCGCTCCGCTGGATCCCCCAGCCGTTCCTCCACCGCTGCAGCCGTGACGCCTCTCCGTCGACAGTCGGTCCATTCGCCCGTTCACGTAGGCAAACCCCCTGGTGCACCTGTCTCTTCTCATCTTCCGTCATCGCCTGCTCCTCGGGACGCTAGTGCGCGCCAATGCCGACGCACGCTCCCCGCGTGCATTGCACTCCGCGTGCCGACTCGCGTTCCGCTCGCGTGTCGCGAAAATCCACCCCGTCGGCGCCTGGCGGCGCTGGCATCGCCGGCGGCCGCCACCCCGGACCCCCGGACATGCGCCCCCCGAGCCACGTGACCGCGACCCCCGGATAGGCGCCCCTCATGCCAACCCAGCCCCATCGGCGCGGTTGCGTGAGAAATCACGCAACCGGCTGAGCCCGTGGCCGATTAGGCGCCCATGAAGCTTCGAATCGCGGGTCTGCTGGTTGCTCTCACGACGATGCCGGGTTGTCTCAGAGACGCCGTCGAGCTCGCTCAGTTCCCCGAGCCCGCTCGCGAGATCCCCACGCTCGAGCTCGCGCCGCCGCCTCCCGAGCCGGGGCTGGGAAGGGTCACGATCGACGTCGTCGACGGTCCGGAGAAGGTCTACCTCATCGAGGCGACCGAACAATCGAGCGTGACCGCTAGCGCCGGATCGACGTTTGGGTACGGGTCGGGGACCTCGGAACGGAAGAGGTATCTCTGCGAAACCCCGTGCGTGGTGAATCTCCCCTACGGCGAATACGAGACGACGGCCGGCGTTCTGAAAGTCGGGCCCGAGCCCACCGTGTACCGCACGAAAAACACGGAGTACACGCCGGGCGCCTCACGCTTCGGCACGGTTTTTCTACTGCTCACCGCGGCCGGCGCCAGCATCAGTAGGCGTCACTGATCGTCGTTCCGACGTCCTTGACCCGCGCCGTCTTGGCGGTCGCGATCAATTCTGCGACCGAGCTCACCGACTTACACGAAGTCTTGATCTTCTCGAGACAGTCGACGCAGAACACACTCGCTGAGGCGAGCGCCTTCTTGGCCTTCTCTTCGTCGTTGCAGCCCGCCGCTAGCAGGCCATCCACCGTTGCTTTTTGCGTGCCTGCGACCCGTCTCGCTTCGGCGTGGAGCGCGTCCAGAATCACGCTGGCTTCCCCCTTCCATGCCTTCTCGTCGGTGACGCTGTACTCCCGCCCGGTGGTGTCCGCGAGTCGCGTCAGCACATGACCCAAGAGATCCAGGCGACAGGCCTCGGTGCTGATCTTCTTGTCCAGACAGGAAAGCTTCGGGTTGCGGTAGACCTTGATCACGTCCCAAGCCTCCCGGCTGGGGCTGGACCCAAGCAGTTCTTTGGACAAGCAGCGGTTGACGCTCGCGATCTGGCTTTTCAAAGGCGAGGGCGCCGCGTCGTAGTACCCATCGGTCTGAGTGCCGTTTTCCGCCAGCAACTGCAGAATTCCGCCGGCCGCGCGCTTGAGGTTGAGTTGTCGCGCCCGAAGCAGCGTGTCCGCTCCGCTGTACGCCGAGTACGCCATCGCTATGTCTTGCGGATAGAAAAGAAAATCGTTCGACGTGACGTAGTCTCGGGCGCGCTGGACCTCCGTGTCCGACACCGCGCACGCATCCGCCCGGAAGAGCGCCATTTGATCGTAGACATGAGTCGTAGGCAGGAAGTGCATCGCGACGTAGACGACGTCGTCGACGCGATTCTTGCGATACGTTATCGGGGCATCGCCGGCGCAATGGCGTGACGAACCTGCCGCTGGCGGTGTTGCGGCGCGCAGTTTCGCGAGTTTCTCGACGGCCTTCGCGAGTGCGGCGTCTGCGCGAGTTTTCGTGGCTTTCGCCGCGGTCAGCAAGCGATTCTTCTCCGCTTCGACGGTCGCCGATTTTTCGACTCTTCCGGACGCATCGAACTCGGCACGCCGCAGCTCCTCGTCGGCTTTCTCCTGTTCGATGCGAGCCGTGTTTTCAGCTTCGACGGCGGCCTCGAGCGCCGCGGCGTTCTTTCGCCTGGTTTTGATCGAAGCTTTCTCGCTCTCGGGGAGCGAACAAATCGCTTCGGGTTTGTCGCAGCACCGCACGAAGTCACGCTCGTACGAGTATCCTTTGGAACTGCCCTGCTTGCGCTTCGCCTCGGCCAACGGCACCAGCAGAAACACCTTCGTGAGCGCGTCGGTGCCGACGATGTCTTCCGCAGCGATTGTGGTCGTGAAGGAGTTCTTCTGTCGCTCTTCGGGCGGCGTCAGCTCGTCGATGATGGAGGTGGCTCCACCGATGATCTGCGAAGCCACGGGGTAGTTGTCGATTCTTGGTCGCTCTGTATTTCGACATCTCATGTCCTCGTAGGTGCAATGGGGACACTCCGAAAAGCATCCGCAAGCCCCACTCTGCCCCACTCCCCGTGCCGGACATAACCTAGAAACAGAATGTAGTACAGTAATAATAGTTGACTGTTCTCTGTCATCGCCGGCGGCCGCCACCCGCTTGGTTCAGGTCCCAGAGCGTGCTTCGAAGTCCGCGTCGTTGCCCCCGTCGGGCATCGCCAGCAAGTGGGACTTCAGACTCGTCTTCGGTCGACGGAGCAGCGCGTCGCGCAGTGGCTCCCGGTGCTCCGCTTCGGCAGAACGACCCCGACGAGTCGCGTGCAGCTTGTCAGTTCACCCCAACGCGCGGACATCTGGCCACGACGCCAACCCAGTCCCCCGCCCTGTGCAGCTGTTCGGTTCGACTGTCGGAGGCCAATCCTCGAGTGCCAAGAGCGTGGACAATGCCGACGGCGAGCCCGGTCTCGATCTCGGCTTTGAAGCTCGCGATCATCTTCAGCCCCCCAAGCGGAAGGGTCGTGCGAGTTTCGTCGGCGTCGTTGAGCTTCACCGCTTCTTTCTTCCGGCCCATGGCGAGAAACCCGTAGGAGCCCGGGACTTGGCAATCCCGAAGGAGCGTCAGCCCATCGCAATCGTACTTCACGACCGCGACGCCGCTGCCCAATCGACGAACCGCTACCCCGGGATCTTCGATGACACGCAGACGTTTGGCCCCCCCCGTAGGCTCACCCGACACGCAGACGTTTGGCCACCATGCCAACCTTCTCTTCCCATCGGCTCACTCTCCAGCATGCGCCTCTTGTTCCAGCATGCGTCTACTGGGAGCACATCCGACCATGACCGACATTGCCGAGCTCACCAAAGCCGACTTCGCCCGCGCCCGCGGCGTCTAAAACGACTCAGCTGGCGCGACGTGAGGGGCGCGTTGCGGCGCGGGTGACATTGTTTGTCCGACCTGGGGTTGCGCGTTCGTCAGGAGGCATTAGTAGTAGAGCCTGTCGTGCGCGCCCCGGCGCGCTTGGGTTGAGCCTTCGTCGTTACGCGCAGCGGGCGCGCCTTGGTTTTTGGCTCGGAGTTGTTCGGACGAGTGCGTCCGGTGGCCAAGGCGAAGGTGCGATGAAGCTGGTTCCGTACGAGGAGGTGTTGCGTGTCGACGGGGAGCTGTACCGGTTGGTGCGGAGCGGCGCGCGGGTGCGGCTGGAGGTTGGCGAGGCGCTCGAGGCGCTGAACGAGAGCGGGGGGCATCTGGAGCTGGGGTTTGCTTCGGTGGAGGCCTATGCGCGGGAGCGGTGTGATCGGTCGGGGCGATGGGCGGCGGGGCTTCGGACGGTGGCGCGACGGCTCGCGGAGTTGCCGCGGATCCGGGGGGCGCTCGTGGCTGGGGAAATCAGCTGGAGCATGGCGGAGCTGTTGGCGCGTCGGGCAACTCGGGAGGACGAGGCGACGTGGTTGGCAGAGGCGCGGCGCAGCACGGTGCGAAAGATGCGCGAGCGGGTTCGGGCTGCGAGCGGCGTTGGGGGCGACGCGACTGGCGATGGGGGCGACGCGACCGGCGATGGGGCGGACGCGAGCGGTGCCAGTGATGACGAGCTGAAGACCGAGATGCGGACGCTGACGCTGACGCTGAGTCCGGAGGAAGCGTGGTTCTTCGAAGCGACGCGCAAGGTGATGGAGCGGGTGTCGGGGAAGTCGACGCAGGACGAGATGCTGAGCAATCTGCTGGCGGAGGGGTGGACGGCGATGACGGACAGTGGGCACGAGGCCCACTTGCCGGAGGACGACGACGCGGAGGCGCTGGCGTCGTGGCGAGCGCAGCTCGAGGCGTGGCGGGCGGAAGCTGAAGCGAAGTGCGAAGGGCAGATGGGAGCGGACGTGGAGAGGTCGGAGGCTCCGGTCGACAACGTCGTTCCGATTCGGCGCGCGGCGAGCGCGCAGGAATTGGACGCTCGGATCTGTGAATTGGCGCGCGAGCTGTCTGAGAGAGATGTTGCCGAAGGGATGCTGTTCGAGATGCTTCGTCAGGCGCAGGCGTGGCGGCGGCTCTCGTACGCGAGTCAGGCGCACTACGTGCGGGAGCGGTTTGGAGTCAGTCTCTCCGGGCTCAAAGCGAAGCGGGCGCTCGCCGTGCGGGCGACGAAGTTGCCCGAGCTGCGCGATGCGCTGGTGACGAGGCGGATTGGGCAAGCTTCGGCGAGTCTGGTCTCGAGGGTGGCTTCGCCGGGGACGGTGAGTTCGTGGATCGAGCGGGCGGAGCGGCGGACGGTGAAGCACCTGAGAGAAGAGGTGGAGATTGCGGAGATGATCATTCGCAACACGGGGATGAGGTACGTGCATCCGCCGAGTGAAGACGCGGTGCGCGCGGCGCACGCGTGGGAGTCGCGCGTGAAGAGCGGCGCGGCTTGGCGGGCGGGCGACGCCCTGGGGCGTGGGGGGTTGGATTTTTGGGAGGCGGCGAAGGGGGAAGGGTCCGTGCTGGGTGCGGGCCAAACGTCCGCGTCGACGGAGGAGACTCGGTTCGTGGGGCGGGTGCCGTTGGCGGCGGCAGAGCGTGGGATCGGGCGGGTGTCGGTTCGGTTGCGGGTGTCGCGGGAGACGTTCGAGTTTTATCGGCGGCTCGAGACGGCGTATTCGCGGTGGCGCGAGGGGAGCGAGAGCTTCTTGGTGTTTCTGTGCGAGACGATGTGGGCGACTTGGGGGCCGACGCTCGAGAGCGATGTGGCGTACGCGGCGATCTATGAGCGGGAGCGGTTTGTGTGTGCGAATCCGACGTGCACGCGGACGGACTTGACGCCGCATCACGTGGTGTTTCGGTCGAAGGGGGGCGGCAATGAGGAAGAGAACTTGGCGGCGCTTTGTGTGTGGTGTCACCTCGAGGGGGTGCATGGGGGGAAGATCGCGATTCGAGGGGCCGTGCCTGCGCTCGAATGGGAGATTGGGAAGCGGGCGGTCGTGGTGGTGCGGGGTAGAGACAGAGTGAAAGGGGGGTGGAAGAGAGTGGAGCGGGCGGCTTGATTCCGATGCGTTGCCCTGCCGACTAGCCGACAGGACTACTCCTTGCCGTCGTCTTTGGGTGCGAGGTGCGAGCCGTCCGCGTCTTTGGCGTTGTCGCCGAGGGTGGTGCCGCAGATGGTGTTGCACTTCAGAGCTTTGCGGGGGCAGCGCCGGTCGCCGGGGCACGGGGCGCAGTCGCAGTGGCCGCCGTTCTTCTTCTTGAGGGCGAGTAGGCTCGTCACATCGTCACGGGTCCACGTGGCGAGGCGCTCGACCCGTTCGAACTTCCAGTTTTTCTTGCGCTGCTTCGGCGTGCGGGGATCGGTTTTCTTGCCGTCGGCCTCGGCGCAACAGCGGAAACCCAGGAAGTAGTAGGTGAACCCCTCGTTGTGGCTGTAGATCTTCGGGCGGCATTGATTGCGCACGCCTTTGTACCAGGGGCCGCCGGTGTGCACGCTGTCGAACTCGCCGCGCCAGCTCTTCTCGAACGTCTCGCTCGACACGACCTCGTCGTTGTTGCCGGGCAGATCGGCGACGCCGAAGTCGCTGATGCAATCGGGCTGGCTACCGCTCGGCACGCCATGCCAAAGGCGACCGAGCTCGCGAGCGTTGCGGTAGCCGACGAGCCTCATCTTGGGGGAGTCCCACTTGTGGTCGCCGTTACACTTTCGCGCGTCGCGGACGTAGCCGTGGGGGAAGGGTTTCATCTCGGGGCCTTCGCACGCGAACGTCCATTCGGTCTCGGTGCACATGCGCTTGCCGATGGAGGCGCACTTGACCTGCGCTTGGTAGAAGTTGTTCATGATCTCGGGCCGATGACCCTTGACGTTCGGCCACGAGTAAGTGTCGATGCAGAAGCGTTTCTTGACGCGCTTGCCGACGCACTGGCTGGGAGGCTCGAAGACCTCGCACACTTTCTTCTTGTTCGACTTGTCGAACCAGCTCTTGGTGCAGGTCTGCTCGACCTCGGTGCAGTAGTCGCCGTCGACGAGCTTCATTCCAGTTAGGCACGCCCTCGACTCGGGTTCTTTCTCGGCCGACGGAACGGGCGCCGTGGCCGGCGGCGCCGTGCTGCCGGCGGGCGCCGCCGGAGGGGTCGAGTCGGTCGCGGCGGGTGACGCGTTGGGGGGTAGCGGTTCGGCGGGCACTTCCGGCGCGGTGGGAGTTGCCGCGCACGCGAGCACGAAGAGGAGGGGAACTACGGAGTATCGGCGCACGACGCCTGTTTACGACTCGGGCTCCGAGGTCGCAATGCTCGGCGGGCGAAAGCCACTGCGTCTGCCAGCGCCGCCCTTGTGGCGCTCGGAGGATTGAGTGCGGCTCGGAGGATTGAGTGCGGCTCCGAGGATTGAGTGCGGCTCCGAGGATTGAGTGCGGCTCGGAGGACTGAGTGCGGCTCGGAGGATTGAGTCTGCGTGAGGTAGCGGGCATGGTGTCGACGAAGTGACGAAACCGCAGCGCACGTCCGTCGGCTGGCTGCTGTCGACCACGAGCTTGCTCGCTTTGGCACTGGGCTGCGCGCGACCACCGGCAGCTGCGGCTCCCGAGCAGGCGGGCGGACCGGGCACAACCTCGAACGCGACCGCGGCACCCGTCGCGACGTCGACGCGCCCCCTATCCCCCTGCGAAAAGGGCGACTTTTTGGACTGCGCCCGCGCCGCAGTCGCCGTGGGCGACAGGTTCGGAGGCAAGCCCCATCTTCAGCTCGTTCGCGCGTACGCCGCTGCCGGTCGACTCGAAGAAATCGAACTGTCTCCGGAGGGAGAGACGGACGTCATGGATCTCATCGCGGCTGCCACGGGATTCGTCGACCGCGGCGACGCCGACGCCATCAGGAAAATGGTGTTGCGCGCACACGAGGTCCTTCGAGCGGAAAAGGACATGGTCGACGCGAGGCGAAGACTGCTCGAATCGGAGCTCGTACGCACCGAGGGCATGGCCGACCACTCGAGCGTCTTGAATCGCCACGTGCCGCCCAACGGGCAGCCGTTGGACGAACGAGCGCGAGAGGCCGTCCGACAAGCGCGACAGCTGTTCCAAGAGGGCAAGCGCCAGCAGGCCATCGATCTGCTCGAGGCGGTCAACGGGCTGAGCGGTCACACGGGGAGAAGCCGCCTGGTCATCGGGCGAGAATTGGTGGCGGCGGCGGTGTTGGGTGACGCGGTGTTCGGGAACACAGGGCTCGGTGACGCAGGGCAGGACGACGGGGGCCAGGTCGTCGTTCCGGGTCTGGGTACGGACGCGACCGACTTGGCACAGATCGCCGAAGCCGCCGCCACCGAGAAGAAAGCAAAGCTGGCCCAACGCGTGCTCGCGCTCGCGGAAGAGAAAGCCAAAGGGCGGTTTCAGACCAGCCGGCTCAGAAGCTCGCTCACGACGGCGCTGCTCGCGGTCAATGGAAAGGACGCGGCACGAGCGTACGTCGGCACCATTCAAGGCGACGACCGACTGGGACCGGCCGCGCTGATTGCGTGCAAGACGGGCTCGAGCGCGGTCGGCGACGTGGCGCTCGACCGGATGGAGGCCTCGGGCGGATCTTTCGACCGCGTCCGGGGTCTTCGCGAGATGGCGAGCGAAGCTTTCTTTTCGGGATGCGCCGCTCACGCGCGAAGCTACTTGGAACGACTCGACGTGGCGCTGAAGGAGCGCCCGCGGCGAGATTCCGCGACGAGGGACGCGCCTGGATTGTGGGCACTGCTCGGAGAAGCGGACCGAGCCGTCGCGCTCCACCGCATGCGCGAGCCCGATCTCCGGTGGTTGAAAGAGGCGGTGATCGATCCGTTGCTCGTCGGCCGCCGGTATCTCGACGCTCTGCGGGTGAGCGCCAAGCTCGAAGGGCGCGAGGACTTCGCGCACGCGCTCGCGACCATTGCGCTCGCTGCTGGAAGCCACGGACACCAGGCGACGCCCGAAGAGAACGCGGTGCTGCGAGAGCTCATGGACGAAACCCTCGGGCTGGCTCGCACCCTGAAAGCCACCCGCGAGTTGTTCCCCAAGGCGTACATCCAGTTGGACGACGAGGAGGTGTTCTATCCCGAGATGGCCCCGTACGATCAACGCAAGGTCGGACCTCGCGTGGCGGTCTACATCGAGTCCGCCCGTTTTTGCGCCGCCTATCGACCAAAGCCGACGACCTCGACGCTCTTCGAGCCAACGCTCGTCCAGGCTCGAAAGCAGAACCTCGAAGAGCTCCGGAAGGCCTGCGACCACAACAACGCCACGTGTCTGATTCTGGACGATACGTGGTCCGGCACGACGGCGGATCTGGTGACGCTGCTGGGCAACAAGACGGTCGAACGACTGAAGGGGCTCGCGAAAAGATGAGCCGGCTGCCCCTCCCTGCGGTTGCGGTGATGCGTGCGGTTGCGGTGATACCTGCGGTCGCGGTGATGTCCTGCGCACCGAGCGCGCCACCGGAGCACGCCGCGCGGGCAGACGACGCCGCGCCGGAGGGACCAGCCGCGGCGAAGAGCACCGTCCGAATCGAAAAGGTAGCGGCCGGCGGGGGTGGGACTTGCGCGATCACGAGCAAGAAGCGCCTGGCGTGTTGGGGCGCCGCAGGCGACGGGCAAATCGGTAACGGTGTGCCGTACGCCCACCTCGGAATCGAGCCCGCGCCCGTGTGGGTCGAGAAGCTTCGTTCGGTCGAGCAGGTAGCGGTGGGCGGAGCGACGAGTGTTGCGCTCACCACCGACGGCAAGCTCTTCACCTGGGGCACCCTCGTCGTCGCCCGGCGCGAGGGCATGACGGGTAACCACAAGTCGGCGACCTTCTGGGAGCCGCAAGAGGGCCCGTCCGTTCCCGGAGCTCTGCAGATTGAGGGCGGCGCGGCGACGTTCTTCGCGGTCACCAAAGAAGGAAAGGTGCTCGGCTGGGGCAACGGCAGCAACTACGTGCTCGGTGGTCTGCGGAACCTCGTGCAGAAGGAGCCCGCGGCGATCGACGGCCTCACGTCGGTCAGGCAGGTGGCGAGCGCGACGCTCTACACGTGCGCGCTCGACGGACCCGGCGTCATTGCGTGCTGGGGGATCGTCGGCAACAGCGTCATTGGTGACTTGCCGACCATCGAGCTCGGCCCGGGTGACGCAAAGAGCGTCGGCGCCAAGCTCGAGCTCAGCGACGACGGCGCCCGCAAGATGTGGGAAGGCTTCTCGAAGTACGGCCTCACGCCCGTGCGCGGCATCGCCAATGCCACGCAGATCGACGTCGGCAGCAACCACGGCTGCGCGCTGGTTCCGGGTGGCAGCGTCTACTGTTGGGGCGAAGGCAAGCGCATGCAGCTCGGCAACGGCAAGGCCGTCGACAAGGGCGGCCCGGTACGCGTCCACGGCATCGACGACGCCATCCAGGTCGGCGCCGGGCACTCCGAGAGCTGCGCCCTCTCGAAGACCGGACACATCCACTGCTGGGGGCAGGTCGGACTCGGGACCGAGCCCACACCGCGCCCCAAGAAGATCGCGGGACTGAAGAACATCGCCTCGTTCTCGATGGGCCTAGGGCATGCGTGTGCCGTCGACCGGGACGGTGCGCTCTATTGCTGGGGCTCGAACCGGTTCGGGGAGCTAGGTCTGGGGTTCGCGAGCCTGCAGGAGCCGCCGACCCGGGTGGAGCTCACCGAGGACCCACCGGGTTAGTGAGCCTCCAAGATCCCCTAAGGCTACGGCTCGTCCAGCGGCGAGGTATCCGCCCACAAGATCGCCAGGTCGAGCTCGAACGCGTCGAAAGGTTCGGCGCGAACCTTCGCGTCGTCGCGATGAACGCCGAGCATGAGCCAGTTGTCCGACTCGAGGCGCTTCAGGCTCGCGGTTCGTCTGCCGCTTCGTAGAGCTCGCGCCCGTCGATTCGCGCCTCGATCGATTCGAGGTTGGCCGCATCGCCTTCGCGACAGACGGCCCGCGTCCATTCGCTCCCATCGCGTGTCCAGACCTCGATCGCCCGCTCGCTTTGTGCCACCAGAACGTACTGTCGGAGCGAGGGCACCTGCTTGTAGTGCTCGAACTTGTCGCCCCGATCGTACTCTTCGGTGCTCCGACTCAGTACCTCGACGATCACCATGGGGTTGGTCACGGCGTTCTCGTCGTGGGGATCACGCTCGCGCGGCCCGCACACCACCGTCACGTCGGGGTATGTCGCCAAGCCGGTAGCGAGCACGCGCACCCGGAGGTCCGCATCGTGTGCCCGACAGCGTCCGCCACGCAGCTGCCCGAACAGGATGCCCACCACCGCGGCCGCAAGTGCGGTGTGCTCGGGTGTGCCGCCCGCCATCCCGTATTTGCCCGTCCAGGTACTCGTGCTTGACGTTGCTGGACCCCTCGAGCGCGAGGTAGTCCGCGAAGGTGTAGTTGATCTTGTGAGCTGGGGTGGGCACGTCTGGATCGATCTTAGCACGGCAAGATGTGCTCGCCGTCGTTGGCTCCGGCGCATTGCTACGGCCGAGGAGGAGCAGGTGGCGCAGCACACCGGTTGGGCGCTTTGACTTCGCCCGCCCACCTTGGTCTTCTCTGCCTCCACCGAGCCAGATTGTGAACCTTCGTCGTCGAGCAACAATCTGGACCGTTGCGTTCATGGTTCTGGCAACGCCAACCGGCGCAAAACCAGAAGCCGACGCGAAACCGGAAGCGGCGCAGCGTCACGAGCTCGTTCGCAAGCGGAGCAAGGCCGCGCGGATGCTCCTCGAGAGGGGCGACAAGGACTCGGCGATCCGTGCGTCGGCGTCGCTGGTTCGCTTCGCGGAGGAACAGCTCGGCAAGCGTGATGCTCGTCTCGCCAGCAGCGTAATCCTGCTGGCCTGGGCGAACATGTTGTCAGGCAGGCTGGACGCGGCGCAGAAGCACTACAGACGAGCCCTCGTGCTTGCCCACATGCCGGGTAGCACCGCCGCCATGAAAGCGCGTGCGCTCGAGGGCGTGGGTGCGGTGGCGTTCGAGCGAGGCGATCTTCACGTGGCTATGGGCTACTTCGCGCAGCTCGTCGAGTTGCTCGAACGGGGTGCGCCGAAAGACGAGCTGGTCGACGCGCTCGTTCGACTCGGTACGACACGCGCGCGGGCGGGCTTCGTTCGTAAAGGAGAGGCGGATCTGCGTCGCGCCCTCGAGTTGAACGCGCGTCTCCCCGATCGGGACAAAGGCACCGAGCTTCGGATCCGAACGGGGCTCGCGCTCGTGCAAGCCGACAGCGGTAGACAACGCTCGGCGGACGCCGAGATAGCCAAGGTGGCTGGCGATCTCGACGCGGCGCTGACCAGCGCGAAGCAGCGCATGCAGCAGATCCGAATCAAGGCTCGCGAGGCGAAGGAGGCCGAGGAAAAGCGGCTTCGGCGGCGCGAAGCGCAAGCACGTCTCGCCGAGACGCGCCTCCGCGGGCCTCGATCCGTAATCGGAATGCCATCGGCTGGTCGCTCGATGCTGACTCAGGAGCTAGCGCGTCTCGATCGCGAGCTGTTGAAAGCTCTCGGCGGAGATAGCGGTGCGGGCGCCGTCCCCGGGGACGGAAAGAAGTCGCGCTCGAAACAGCAACCGAAGCCGAAGCCCCTGATTCCGAAGCCGACGGGCCCTCCGGTCAACTCGACCGAGCTGATGGACCTGGCCGGCAGCTTGACGGAGATGAGCGACTACTTTCGCGAGCGGGGCGACTACGACCGAGCCGAGAGCTACGCGACCCGCGCGCTCGAAGTCGACGTCGAGAACTTGGGGCGCACGCACCCGACGATCGCACACGATGTGACTCGTCTAGGGCAGGTTGCTTACAAAAAAGAGGACTACGCGTTCGCCCTGCGCGCCTACTACGCCGCGAACCTGATCACCCGCAAGAACCGAGGAAAAAATCATCCAGAGCTGGCGACGGCTCGACAGAATCTCGCGGTCGCTTACACCGCGACAGGCCGTTGGCGCGAAGCGATAGCGGAGCAGCAAGCCGCCCGCGCAGTGCTCGAGCGCGTCTATGGCAAAGACCACCCGCGAGTCGCCACTCTGCTCTTCAACATGGCCGCATCTTTTCGTGGCAAGGGCGACTACGAAAAGGCGCTCGACTTCGCCAAGCAGGCCGCCGAAACGAGAAAGCGAGCCCTCGGCCCGAATCACATCGACTATTCCCGCGCCATCAACCTCGGCGCCGACATCGCGATGAGCAAAGGCGATGACGCCCTCGCGCTCGAGTATCTGAAGAAAGCGGACGCGGTGTACGAACGAGTCGTCACGTCGAGCCTCGGCCTCGGCAGCGACGAGCAGAAGCTGCGCTACTTGAGCTCCCTCTGGCGAGGCAGCGCCGCGGCGATTTCGTATTCGGTCGCAAATCCGGGCAACGCTGCGGCCGCCGATCTCGGAGCCACCGCCGTGCTCCGACGCAAGGGCCGAGTGCTCGACGCCGTGGCCGCACAATCTCTAGCCGCACGAAAGAACCGGGGAAGCTCTCAGAAGAGTTGGGACACGCTGGTTCGTGCACGAACCAAGCTCGCCCGGGCGGTGTTCCAGAGCTCGACCGACGAAGCGTACGCGGCGCGCCAAGAGCGCGTTCAGAAGCTCGAGAAACAGGTGGCCGACATCGAAGCCGAGCTCGGTCGCACGAGCACCGCGTCGGTCGGCGCAGCCGCGTTCAACCTCGATGCCGTTCGAGAGGCGTTGCCCGCGGGGAGCGCATTGCTCGAGCTCGTCGTGTACCGACCACTCGCCCCCGCCGCGAAGACGGAAAAGCAGCGCTGGGGCGCGCCCCACTACGCCGCTTTCGTGATCCAGAAAGACGCCCCCACCGCCGTGGTTGCTCTCGGCCAAGCCGCGGCCATCGACGCGGTCGTGCCTCGCCTCCGCGCCGCGCTCGCGTCTCCAGGCGGCAAGTACGAAGCACCCGCTCGAGAGCTCGACCAGATGGTCATGCGCCCGATCCGCGACAAGCTCGGAGCTTCTCCAGGGGCCCGCGGCGCGGTCGACGTTTACGTTTCGCCCGACGGACTGCTGAACCTCGTACCGCTCGATGCGCTGCTCGACGAGAAGTCGACCCCGCTCGTCGAGAGCTTTCTTTTCACCTACCTCGGCAGTGGCCGCGAGCTCTTGCGCAAGGCCGGAGGCTCGTCACCAACGCCACCCCTGTTCGTCGCCAATCCGAGCTTCGGGCCCGCCCTCGAGAGCGCCGGCGGAGGAAAGTTCGCGAACATCAACTTTTCTCCACTGCCTGGAACCGACTCCGAAGCAAAGGCACTCAAAGCCATCTACCCGGACGCCGTGCTGCTATCGGGAGACGGTGCAAGCAAAGCCGCGCTGCAAGCTGCGGCGTCACCGAGCGTGCTTCACATCGCCACTCACGGGTTCTTTCTCGAAGATCAGAACGCGGCGGTCAGCGGGAGTCGCGGACTCGCTCTCGAAGACGCCCCAAAAATAGAAAACCCGCTCCTTCGGTCGGGTCTGGCGTTCGCGGGCGCCAACAAGATCCGCACCGGTGACGCCGCCGGCGTCCTGACGGCGCTCGAAGCGGCGGCGCTCGACTTGAGTGGCACTCGGCTGGTCGTGCTCTCCGCGTGCGAGACGGGAGTTGGTGAAGTCAAGAACGGGGACGGCGTACACGGACTCCGCCGCGCCTTCGCGGTTGCCGGCGCAGAGACCCAAGTGCTGAGTCTCTGGAAAGTCGATGACGCCGCCACCACCGAGCTCATGACGCGCTACTACCAACGACTCGCCAAAGGCGGTGGACGCAGCAACGCCATGCGCGAAGTCCGCCGTGAGCTTCGCGCCGAGGCGAAAACGAAGCACCCCTACTACTGGGCGAGCTTCATCGTGTCCGGCAACGCGACGACTCTCGACGGAAAGTACGTGAGCCCAGCGCCGCGCGCGACGCCGGCTGGTGCCCCTGCCCCGGTGGAGCCGGGAGCGCGCGGTTGCGCGTGCCGAGCCGCAGGGCGGGGACAGTGGAGTTGGCCAGGGTTGGCCGGGGCCGCGTTCGTCCTTTTCGTGTTTGGATTGCGCCGAGTGGACAACAGCTAAGCCACCCGCTCGGACTCGCGCCCTCGACGATTCGCGCAGCACGGTGGACGGTGGACAGTGGACTGAGGCAGGGGTCGCGGACTAAGAGGTGACCTGTCGAGTCCGAGGTGCGCACCGCCACGGCCAGTACGAAGCTGCCCGGCACGGTGACCGAATCCGGTAAGATTCGCGGATGGAGGGACGTTTTGGCGCGCGGCTGGTGCTCGTGCTCTCGCTGAGCTCGGTGCTCGCCTCTTGTGGCGACAACGCCACGCCACCCCCCGAAGCGCCGCCGCCCCCGTCACCGCAAGCGCCCCCGTCACCGCAAGCGCCCCCACAATCGCGCTTTGCACCCCCGCCGCCCGCCGCGCCTGCCCCCGCCGAGCCACCCGTTGCCGAAGCGCCCGTGTCCGAGACTCCGTTTCCCGAGCCCGGAGGCGGCGTGAGCTTGCGGCAAGCCTACGCGCAGACCGAAGCCGAGATCGGAACCTTGTCGAAGCTCCTCAACGAAAAAAATCGACAAGTCGTCGCACGCTACGGCCGAAACGACACCCCCGAGGCGCTGCGAGTGATGACCCCCGTTCGCAACCGCCTCCAGCAAGCCCGTCGCCACCTCGACCGGCTCACCTGCCGCGACCGACCCGTGCGAAACCCCCGGAAGGAGCTCGAGCAGCGGCGGATACGCGTCGACCGATTCCGCGTGGACTTCCGTCACGTCGACGCCTACATCGCGGCCAAAGTCGTCGACCGCGCCATCACCGCGGCGCAGGCGCAGGACCTGAAGTTCGTGCTCTCGAAAAGCGGACACGGCGTCATGAACCCATCGAGCCTGGGGGCGAGCACCATCAACCAGCGCGTGGTCCAAGCGCTCGAGTGCTTCGGGCTCACAGGTCCACCGCGCTCCCGCATCAAGCTGCGCAACAAGCCGCCGCCGCCCCCGAAACCGCGCGTGTCCTCTCGCTTCAAATTCTTCAAGACCTGTGGCGACGCCGTCTGCCAGAGCTATCGCGGCCCCGTGCCGGGTGTTCCCCCGTGTGGTCACGAAAGAGAGGGCGATCCCTGCAGCCGACCAGGCGCGAGCTGCGATCTGGCGAACAACTGCAACATGCACCTCGTCTGCGCGGAGAGAGATCCCTCGACGCGGTGCCCTAGGTAGACGACGAAGTTTCCTCACGGCTGCCTGGCCCTGCGCCCACCCAGCCTGAATTCACGGACGGCTTTTGGTTTTGGGTATGCGCGGCGCAGAGCCCATGGGGAACTTGCGCGCGATACGGCGTTCATGCGCATGCACGCGAAACGACGATGGCACCAGACGCCGGGCGGCACGCGAGCCGCATGTCCGGGGGTCTGGCCGTGTGTTGTGACGGAGCCGCATGGGGCGGGAAAGACGACGACGGCGCGGTTGGTGCACGAGCTCGGGGGTGGGGGGCCGCTCGTTCGGGTGTGTTGTGCGAGCTCTTGGGAGACGAGTGGGCCGCTTTCGGCTCGTGTGTTGTGGGGGAGCACGCTGCTACTCGAGGAGATCGGAGCGGCGACGGTGGGGCTGCAGCGGGAGGTGCTCGGGCTGGTCGAGCGGGCGAAGTCGAGCCAGACGTTTCGGTTGATCGCGACGAGTCACCGGAACATCGAGCAGTCGGTGCGACGGGATGCGTTCCTCGCGGCGCTTCTCGCGGCGCTGTCGCCGGTCATTTGGCTTCCGCCGCTGAGGACGCGTCGCGATGACGTGGCGCTGCTCGCTCGGCAGTTTGCCCGGGAGATCTGCGCGGAGCACGACATTGCTCCGTTCGAGTTCGACGAGGACTCGATGGAGGAGCTGAAGGCACAATCCTGGCCGGGCAACGTGCGGCAGCTTCGTGACTTCGTGACTCGCGTGGCGCTGCTGGATAGAACGGCGGTGCTGGATGGAGAGGAGCTGCTGGACCGAGAGGTCCCGTCGCACGTGGATGTGGTTCGGCGGGAGCTACGGAGCGCGGCGCGGTTTCGGCGAGACATCACGGCGCGGACGGAGCACGCGATGGGGCTGCTCGCCAACCGGCGGGCGCCCGATTCCGCGGAGCTGGCGGCAGCCGAGAGGCGCGGCCTCGTCCGTACGCTCGAGCACGCGCGCGGCAACGAAGGTCGGGCGGTGCGGTTGCTTCGAATTTCTTCTGCATTTCTCGGCGGGAAAGCTCAGCGAGCACGGGTTGCAATGACGTGGTCGACGCCGTCTCCTTGGTGACCGGTAGAAAGAGTGCGATCGTTCGCGCTGAAGTGGGTCTCCAACTCGAAACCGGAGCGCTCATCGCGGGGCGGTACCGGTTGGATCGCCACCTGGGTGAGGGCGGAATGGGGAGCGTCTGGTCGGCGACGCACTCGGTCACCCGTCGCTCGGTCGCGCTGAAGTTCCTGGGCGCGCACCTGCAGATCCGCCCGGACGCGCACCGCCGATTCATGCGCGAGGCCCGCGCGGCCGCCGCTGTGGAGCACCCCAACGTGGTCGGGGTTCACGATGTCTTCGACGCCGAAGAAGGCGTGCCGGTCATGGTGATGGACTTGCTGGAGGGGGAAACCATGGGCCAGTTTTTGGCGCGAGAGGGTCCGCTCTCCGTCGAAGAGACGGCGGCACTCATGCTTCCGGTAGTCTCCGCCGTCGGCACGGCGCATGCGCATGGTGTCGTTCACCGGGATCTCAAACCGGACAACGTTTTCCTCGCCAAGGACAAGCACGGCAACCGGCTCGTCAAGGTGCTGGACTTCGGCATCGCGAAGCTCGCGAGCGAGGACGACCAAGGCACGCTCACCGGGACGGGGGCGACCATCGGCACGCCTTGTTACATGTCGCCAGAACAGGGTTTCGGCGAGAAAGACATCGACCACCGCGCCGACGTCTGGGCGATCGGAGTCATGCTGTACGAGGCGCTCAGCGGTCGCCGCCCGGTGGAGGGTGACTCGCTCGGCCAAGTGCTGAAGCGATTGATGAACGACGCGATCACGCCGCTCGAGGCGCTCGATCCCGGCATTCCGGAGGCCATGGCGGCGCTCACCAAGAGCATGCTCGAACGCGAGCGCGAGGACCGGCCGACGGACCTTCGGGAGGTGAAGACGGCGCTCCAAGCGTTCACCGAGGTGGAGGCGCCGGATTTCGATGCGCCCAAAGCCGCGTCGTTCAGTTCCGAGGACGGCGAGCGAGTCGTCATTTCATCGAATGACGCTGGCCGCCACGACGCCGGCCCCCATGACGCCGGTCCGCACGACGAAACTGAGCGACAGGTGACGCCGAGTGCCAGGCGTGCTCCCGACACCGCGGGCCCCCACTCGGTCACCATCGACACCAGCGGGGGGCGCCGGCGCACGTACCTCACCGTCGGGGCGATCGCCGTCGTCATCTTCGCGGCGATCGGTTGGCGGACTTGGTTCAACGACGCGACGACGGCAAGCGCGGAAGCCGAAAAGTCTTCGGCGCCGGCCGCGGCGGTCGAGCCCCCGCCGGAAGTCGACACCAAGTCGGAGCCGAAACCAGCTGCTCCCTCACCAGCAGCGGCGCCAGCGGCGGCACCGGCGGCGGAGCAAACACCGGACGCCGGAGCGCCACAAAAGTCGCCACCCGCGAAGGCGCCCGCCGCCGTCGCAAAAAAGCCGCCGCGCCCCGCTGCGCGCCCCGTAGCCAAACCCCCGGAAAAGAAGCCCGATCCGAAGGCACCGCCGGCCGTCACAGCGCCAGAAAAAGAGCCGCCGCCCGCACCCGCACCCAAAAAGGGCGGCCTCGTCGTCAATCCGCCGTTCTGAGATGCCGTCGTAGGCGTGCGCGTTTCTTCTGCGGTTGTCCCTCGAACGAGTGGCACGGGGCTTGGGACGATGTCGCGTGCGAGCGAGTCACTTCTTGGGCTGGCACATGTTGTCGGCGATGGTGCATTTTCCGCCTTGGCACCGCGCGACTTTTTCGCAGCCCGCGGGCGTGGCGGTGCAGGCGCCGTCGATGATGTCGCACTGGCCGTACTCGTCGCAGCGGGACTTGCAACGCTCCTCGGGTTTCATGGCGGCGAGCATGATGCAGCCGGCGACCTGAAAGGATTCTTCTTTGCAACCTTCTGGGCGAAGCTTCGCGCCGGCTTTGCAGCGCATTTCATTTTTTTCGACGCACTGGGCGAACGTGGCGACCCGGCCGGGACAGAAGTCAGCGACGCCGCCGAAGGCGGTCGTGCAGTTGGTGGTGCAACCCGCGACGTCGATTTCAGCGCAGACCTTGCCGTTGCGCTCGCATTGAGCTTTGCACCACGCAGGCATGTTCGCGGGCAGGCCGGCAGGTTTTGGTGGGGTCGCGGTTTCGGGGGGCGGTGGCGCCGGCGTGGATTCCGCGGGGGGCGGTGAGACTTCGTGTGTCACCGGCGCGGCGGTGGTCGCCGGGGCCGGCGGCGGTGGGGTTTCGGGTTGGAGCGGCGGCGGAGAGGTGCATGCCGTGGTGAAGGGCGCGAGCGGGAGCGCGAAGAGAAGGAGCACGAACGGGCGGCGCATGCGGCAACCGTAGGCGACGGTTGGGGGTGGGTCCTACGAATTTCTTGGTGGTTGTCTGAGGTTCGGGCGCGTAGCTTGACGTAGTGAGCAGGGCGCGTGAGCAAGCCGCATGAGTGAGCCGCGTGAAGGGTAGAGACGCGGTTGGGTTGATGATCGGCGCGGCCGTTGGGGCGACGGGGGTCTTGGCGGCGTGTGGTGGTGGGCCAGTGGCGGTGGCACCTGCTTCATCCTCGCGGCTGCCGGCCGTGGAGACTGCTGCGCCGGTCCATCGGCATGACGGGGGAGCGGATGGGGGGGCGGGCGCGGATGATGACGCGGGCGCGGACTCGCGGGCGGCGCGCGTGTCGACCGGCGTTCGGGACGTGGTGGGTGTGACGGTGAAGTCGAAGTCGCAGGGCTGCGCGCGTACCCGTGGTGGACAGGTTTGGTGCTGGAACGGACGCCGTCCTGGGGCCTTTCGGGTGGATGGGCCGGCGGGCGTCACGAGCGTTCGACGATCCGAGATTGCTTGGTGTGCGCTTGGCGACGGCGGTGCGGTTTGGTGTTGGGCGGAGCGACGCGGGTTCGTGGCGGAGGTGGTCGAGGGCATTCCCCCTGCGACGGCGCTGGTGTCGGACACGGATTGTGTGAGGGCCGCGGACGAGGTGTGGTGCGAGAAGTCCACGGCAGAGGGGCGGACGTACCGGAAGATTGCGGGGCTGAGCGGCATACGGGACGTGGTGGGTCGCGAGAGCCAAGTGTGCGCGTTGCTCGAAGACGGGCGGGTGCTTTGCTGGGGACAGGTCGGGCGGAAGATTTTTTACGACAACACGCCGCCGGGTCACCACCCGAGTCTTTGGATGCCCGGCTGGCGCAGTCACGAGGTGATTCGTGAAAAACCCAGCGCGCTTCGGGGAGCGCGCGGGCTTGCCGCGCTGGCCCACATGCGTTGCGGCCGGACGAAACGCGGCGGCGTCGTGGTCATCGAGGAGCTTTGCCGCAACAGTCAGTGCGGGTCCATCGCACGGGCAGTGCCCAAGCTTCGAGATGTGGTGTCGGTGGTCGAAAGTGGGAGCTCGATTTGTGTGGTGCGGCTCGCCGACGGGTCGACGGTCGAGGTCACGGGGCGATCGTTTCGTCCGGATGCGAGCATGCCGCCGGTGAGCAAAGTTCGGGCGCCGACCAGCGAGCCGGCGGAACAGTGGCGCGGGGCTCGGCGGATCGAGGCGACGATCCACGTCGCGTGCGCACTGTTCGAGCACGGCGTTTTTCGGTGTCGGTCGACCGACGAGGGAGCGAAGCTCGAGCCCGTGCCGGGCCTGGGTACCGTGGTGGATTTCGACGTCGAGACGGATGGCGGTTGCGCCGTTTTGGATGACGGAACGCTCCGGTGTTGGCAGGTCGACGTGCGGGGGAAACTGAGCGGCGTGCGCGATCCGACGGTGCGCGGCTAGTCGCTCAGCCTTTTTCCGCGGGGTTCAGGCTTGCGCGGACGATCTCGACGAAGGGCTCGACGTCGGCCTCGGGTGAGTTGGCGGGCAGAAGAGCGAACGCATTCTCCAGAGCGGGGGCGGACTCGGCGAAGCCGGGCTGGGTGAGGGCGAGGCGGAAAGCATCCGCGACGCGTTGGTCGTGGCTCGAGTAGAGGTGTTGCAAGAACTTCGGGAAGTAGCAGCGCTCGCAAACAGTATCGACGCCTTGGAGCTCGGCTGGGGCCCGGCCACCGAAGGTGGCCCGGGCTTTTTGGTAGTAGGGGCCGTTCCAGACGTCGGCGAAGGAGGTGGTGCCTGGGCTGACGGTGCCGAAGTCGTCGACTTGCTTGGCCGTGCCGCAGCAGGGCGTCACGCATCCGCCCGCGGTGATGACGGAATAGCCGTAGTGCCACCCGCAGGCCGCGGGGAAGGGCGAGCCGAGGGGCGGCAGACCCCACGTCGGTCGAAGATCGGCTTCGAGGAAGTAGTCCTTGCGGCCTGCCTGGTCCCACGTGGCGAGCGTTCGTTCGAGCTCTTCGGGGTCGGCCCTGGGATCGACGGGTTTCTCGCCGCGGCGGCGAGCGGGGACCCAGCTTTCGTCGCGGGCGATGCCGTCGGGCGACGAAAACTCGATGCCGATGCGTTCGCAATACGCCCTTGCGGCGTCGACCTCGTGCTCGTTGTGGGAAAAGACGAGCAGCTTGTAGGTGATGCGCGTCGCGGATCCGAGGCGCTCTTTGGCCGCGGCGAGCCGCTCGAGGTTTTGTTTCACCAGCGCGACGTTGCCGCCAACGCGGTGGACTTCGTAGGCCCCTTGGCTGAAGCCGTCGGCGGACACCTCGAGTCGGTCGAGCCCCGAGTCGAGCAGTTGGTCGACGCGCTCGTCGGAGACTTTGAGCGAGAGGTTGGTGTGAACCTCGGTTTCGATGTCGAGATCGGATGCTTTTCGGATGAAGCTGGGCAGGTGCGCGTTCAACAACGGCTCGCCGAAGTTGTAGAGCATCATCAAGAAGACGTACTCGCCGACTTCGTCGAGCAACGCGTCGAAGAGCGCGGGCGACATTTTCTGTCGGTCGTCACGGTAGACCTGTAGCGGCGATTCCTTTTGGCGTCGGCTCTCGTTTTCGACGCCGGTGGGGCAGGTCGGGCAACGGAGCTGGCAGATGTCCGACGGGTCCACGCACAGGTAGTAGGGATACGAATCGACGCGGGCGGCGCCGGTGTACATGTTGTATTTGGCGCGCAAAAAATTCGAGAAGGCCGAGGGGTTGCGTTTCCGGAACGGTGAAGTCGACATGCGGGGGCTCACCTACGCCGGCAGGACGCTCTTCTCGTAGAAGTCGACGAAGGCTCGAGTTCGCTCGGCGTCTTGGTGCTCGAGCATTTGCGTTGGCGCCCACCGGGTGCCTTCCGGAACGATGTTGCTCTTCGGGATGCCGTAGCGCGCCTGACAGAGCAGATCGAAAGCGTGATCGAGCTCTGGCGCGGCTTCGCCGATGGCGCGGTCGAACTGCGCGATGACCTTGAAGTCATGCAGCGAGTACAGGTGATACATGAACGGCGACAGCGGGCATTTGCCGCAGACCGTGGGCGAGCGGTCGGGTACTTCGGCCTGTCGCCCGGCAAAGTCGGCGCGCGACTTTTGGTAGAGCTCGTTGTTCCAGACGTCGGCAAAGGTCGCGCGCGAATCGACCTTCCCGAAGTCGTGCTGCTCCGTGGGCAGCCCGCAGCACGGCGCGACCGATCCGCCGGCGGATATCGCCGAGTAGCCGTAGTGCCACGAGCAGCGGGGCGGCTGAGCGGGATCGGCCGGCGGAAGCGGGGACCACTGTTGGTTCGTCTCCCCCTCTCGATACGTCGTTTCCCCCGTCACGAGCACGCCGTTCATTTCTGGCGGCATGGTGATGAGATCCGGCGCGGGCTTCGAGGGCTCGTTTTTTCGGTAGCTCGGCAGCCAGTCCGGGTTGTGGGTGAAGGCGTCGCGAGTGTTGAACTTGATGCCGAGCTCTTCGGCGAAGACACGCGCGTCGTCGACCTCGTGCTCGTTGAAGCTGAACACGAGCATGTTGTAGCCAATGCTCGTGTCGAGCCCCATGCGGTCGCGGGCCTCCACGAGGCGGCCCAGGTTCTCCTTCACCAGCTCGATGTTTCCACCGACCCGGTGCGTCTCGTAGCTCCCTTGGGTGAACCCGTCGATCGACGCCTGGATGTAGTCGACCCCGGAGGCGAGCAAGTCCTCGATGTACTGGTCGCTCAATCGCAGCGAGAGGTTGGTGTTGATGTCGGTTTCGATGCCGAGGGCGTGGGCCCGCGCGACCAGTCGCGGCAGCTGCGAGTTCAGAAGCGGCTCGCCGAAGTTGTAGAACAGCAACAGGAAGAGATAGTCCCCCATCTCGCTCAGCAGGCGGTCGTAGAGGTCGGTCGAGAGCTTCGTTCGATTGCTGCGCAGAACGAACAGCGCCCCGCTCTTCTTTCGGCGGACCTCGTTTTCGATGCCGGTGACGCAGGTCGGGCAACGCAACTGACAGACGTCGCTCGCCTCGAGCGTCAAGAAGTACGGATAGGAGGCGACGCGAACCGCGCCGGTGTACATCTCGTACTTGGCGCGCAGAAAGTTCTCGAATGCCGACCGGTTCGTCTTCTTGAACGGCCCGCGATCGCCGATGTGGGAAGCCGAATCCATGCGCTCTCGGTAGTGAGGGTTAGCGCCTTCCCATTCGTGCGTCGATGCTGAAGCGGCCGGGGCCCGCGACGAGGATGGCCAACGCGGCCGCGGCGTAGGACAGCGCGAACTCCTTCTTCCCGAAAGGATCGTCGGCATGCACGATAAAAGCGGCGACGAACATGGTGCCCAGCACTGCGCCGGCAGCGGGTCGCGCCATGAACCCGACCGCGACGAGAATTCCCCCCAAGAACTCACTCAGAGCGGCGGCGGAGCCGAAAAAAATGGGCACAGGGAAGCCCAACTTCGCGACGTTTTCGCTGAAGCCCGAGATGTTCATGACCTTGCCGTAGCCATGGGATGCGGCGAGCACGGCGCCGAACCACAGCCGCACGATCAACAAGCCGAGATCGGCGCTCAGGGGAGAAGTGGCGTTGAGCTTCTTGAGTAAGCTGGTCATCGAGGAGCCTCCGCCCGCATTGTTCTCGCTCCCTCGCGTTGGAGCCAAGATTCAGGCGATTCAGGCGATTCGGGCGATTCAGGCGCAGATCTCGTGCCAATCTCGTCTCGCCGTGGCGAAACGCAAGCGCGAAGGGCCCGTCTACGGAGTGACCAACGTCAAAGGCGGGCGAGCTCAGCTCGGTGAACCGCTCGTGCTCGGCGAGCTCGGCGCCGCAGGAGACGTCGCGACCCGAGCCCACTACGCGGACGCGGCCTACTACACGAAGACCTACGCGAGCAGAAAGCTCGACGTCGGCTACTACGCTCGCTTGGCTGAACGAACCCGCGGGCCGATCCTGGAGTACGGCGCTGGCAACGGACGCATTCTCGTCCCCATGGCGGAAACCGGCGTCGAGGTCGTCGGCGTCGATCTCTCCGCCGAAATGCTCGGCGCGCTCGCCAAACGCGCAAAATCGCTTCCCGACTCCGTGCGTCGCCGCATCTCTTGGAAGCGCGGCGACATGCGCACACTCCGGCTGAGACGAAAGTTCCCCCTCGTGCTCGCGACGTTCAACACGGTCCTGCACCTCTACGAACGCCGCGACATCGAGAGGTTCTTCGCACGCGTGCACGAGCACTTGAGCCCGCGGGGCCGCTTCGTGTTCGATTTTTCGGTGCCGCACGGCGAGGACTTGGTGTTCGACCCGGACCGCAGCTACGGCGCGCCGCCGATACGCCACCCCACCACAGGCCAGATCACCCGCTACGCCGAGCGCTTCGAGTACGACTTGATGCGCCAGATCATGCTCATCCAAATGGAGTTCCGGCCCGGCCGCGGCGACGCGTGGAGCGTGCCGCTCACCCATCGGCAGTTCTTCCCCGCGGAGATGGAGGCGTTGCTCCACTACAACGGCTTCACCGACATCCGTTTCACCGCCGACTTCACCGACAGGCCACCGAGCAACACCTCGGACACCTTGGTGGTGACCTGCCGGTCCCGCCGCACGAAACCTCCTGCGAGCAAGCCTGCCGCGAAGAAGCCCGCTCGGAAGAAGCCCGCTCGGAAGAAGCCCCGGAGAAGCCCAAAAAACTCAACGTAGCCGGCGACTTGCCGGGGCTACGGCCCATGCTTACCTTGCCGAGGCTGTGGCGACGGACTTCTACAAGGACCTCGGTGTCTCGCGCGACGCGAAACCCGAGGAGATCAAGAGCGCGTATCGCAAGCTCGCGGCCAAGCACCATCCCGATCGCAACAAGGACGACAAGCGGTCCGAGGCGAAGTTCAAGCGCATCAACCGCGCCAACCAGGTGCTGAGCGACCAGAAGAAACGGAAGCTCTACGACGAGTTCGGAGAAGAAGGCCTCCGCGAGGGATTCGACGAGAAAGCAGCGCGGGCCTGGGGCGTCGGGGCCAACGGCAATCGCGGGCGGTGGCCGCCCAGCGGCGGAGGCGGCTCGATCAACTTCGAGGACATTCTGCGCGAAGGCGGCGGAGTCGGCGACTTGTTTGGCGACTTGTTCGGAGGCAGCCGCCGAGCCCGCTCACCTCGCAAAGGCGCAGACGTCGCGAGCGAAGTCACCGTGGATTTCGTCGACGCCGTCCGCGGGGCCACTCTCGAGCTCAAGTTTCACGACGGAGGCGACGTCGTCAAAGTCCGTGTGCCTGCCGGCGCCGCCGACGGCGACAAGGTGCGGGTTCGCGGACAAGGCGCGCCGGGGCGGAACGACGGACCGGCGGGCGACCTCGTCATTCGAGTGACCGTGCGACCGCATCCGCTGTTCGAGCGGGACGGTCTCGACCTCTACCTCGACCTGCCCATCACCGTTGGCGAGGCGTACAAAGGCGCGAAAGTTCCGGTGCCCACGCCCTCGGGGGACGTGACTCTCACGGTGCCCACCGGGGCACAAAGCGGCAAGGTCATGCGGCTCAAGGGCAAAGGCGTCAAACGCAAGGGCAAAGCCGGCGACTTGTTCGTTCGCTTCTTGATTCAGATCCCCGACAGCCAGTCGAAACAAGTGCAGCTGGCGATCGACGCGCTGGAGGGCTCGATGAAAGACGCCGACGTACGCGCCGGCGTGAAATTTTGAGCACCTAGCCACGCTCTGAAACTGCGCTACAGCATGGGACGTACCCGGGCACCGGAGGCTCGGACTCATGCTTGGAAACGTGTTTGGAAAAACCGCGGCGGTATTAGCGGCGGCGATGGCCCTGGCTGCCTGCTCGGACTCCGGCGGAGACGCGGCTGACGGAAGCGCGGGCCAACCCGGCACCGGGGGCGTCGGCGCTGGCGGTCGAGCCGGTGGAGGCGCTGGAGGCGCGACCGGCCCGAGCTTCGACGCGCCGTTTCTTTGGCAACCCGTCGTCTTCGAGGGCGCGACCGACTTCGGACACCAAGCCGCGCCAATCGCCGAAGCTCGACAAGCGTCGGCTATTCAGCTCGTGGACGCGACGGAGGCCGCCGGCCTCGGCTCTGCCGTAGGCGGAGGAAATTCGCACGGCGTGGGGATCGCCTTCGTCGATCTCGACCAGGACCTGCTGCCGGACATTCTCGTCGCCAATGGTCAGCAGAACCGCGGCGGCCGCCAGTTCAGCTCGCTCCTCTACAAGAACAACGGCGACGGTACCTTCTCGGACGCCACAGCGTCATCGGGGATCGGCGCGCTCATCGGCGATCGCGACGTGTACTCGGTCGCGAGCGGCGACTACGACAACGACGGCGACGTCGATCTCTACTTCGGTGCGCAACCGACCGACATCCTGCTCGCGAACGAAGGCAGCCTGACGTTCCGAGACTTGACGCTACAGGCCGGTGCGGGCGGGCCGGCGTCCAACCCGGCGGAGACCGCCGACGGCCGGAGCAAGATCGGCGTCTTCGGCGACTTCGACAACGACGGTTTCCTCGACGTCGTCACCGCGTCGAGCACCCTGCCGGCTCCGGGTGTGTACCTATTGAAAAACAACGGCGACGCGACCTTCCGCGACGTCTCGGCGCAAAGCGGCGTCGAGATCGACGGCCGCGGCCACCCGTGCGCTGTCTTGTTCAGCGACTTCGACAACGATCGGGACTTCGATCTGTGGATTTGGAACGACCGCGGCGGCAAGGTCCTCCTCCGCAACGACGCGCTGACCGCGTTCACGAACATCAACACGAGCTCGACGATCGACGATTTTCAGATCGGCAACCCCATGGGGATCGACGGCGCCGACATCGATCACGACGGCGACCTCGACTATTACATCTCCGCTATCGGCAACAATCCGCTCCTTCGAAACAACGGCGATGGCACGCTCACGAACATCACCAGCCAAGCCAACACCATGGGCGACTTCGGTTGGGGGCTCGGGTTCGAGGACTTCGATGCCGACGGCTGGCAAGACATCTTCGTGGCCCAAGAAGACGACCGCACCTACCTCGTCTTCCACAACCTGGCGGAAAGCCCGAGCCGGTTCGAACGGCTCGACTTCGGTCACGGGCCCATCGTCAGCAGTGGCGCCGCTCACAACGTGGCCGTCGCGTTCGCCGACTACAATCGCGACGGCCGCACCGACGTCGTGACCGCCACCACCGACGGCTCGAGGATCAACCTGTTCTCGAATCAGACCGACCTCGGCACGAACCGCTGGCTCGAAGTGGTCGTGCCCTCCGCGCCCGGCACCGGGGCCCGCGGCGGCGTCGGCGCGCGAGTGATCGTAAAAACCGGCGCGCTCGTCCAGTTCGAGGAGATCCACGGCGGATCGAGCCGCGCGTCGCAGAACGATCACACCGCGCGTTTCGGAATCGGGCAGTGGACCGGGGCCGAATGGGTTGCGGTACAATGGGCCGACGGACGGCAGGTCGTGATGACCGGCGTCGTCGGCAACCAACAGCTCGTAGTTCCCTAGACCCGCCCCCGCTGCTTCGCTCTGGCCCGCCGGCCCCTTGCCCCCCTTCGATGAGAACGTCACTCGCGCTCGGTGCTCTCGTCTTGGGAGCGTGCTCCTCATCGAGCGCGAACCCCGCGCGGGAAACGGGCGACCCCCCGATCATCCGGGTGACCGAGCTCGAGCTCGTCGAGAACCCCGCGAACGTGCTGAGCTACTTCGTCGATTGGAAAACCGACGAGCTCGCCGAAACCGCGCTCACCCTCGACTGCGGTCCGGATCTTCGCCGCGAGCTCCGGTCACCGGAGCCTCTCACCAAAGAGCACTCCGTGTTCGTGATGGGCCTCTACCCCGGCGCGTCGTGCACGGTCACCGCCGGCGGCGCCAAAGGGCAAAAAGCCACGATGACCAGAGCGCTCGACGTCGGCCCCCTCCCGGCTTTCCTCCCCGAGCTCCGTCTGCTCGAGCGCGACGCGGACCGAAGCCACCCGGGCTGGACCCTCTTCAACTTGAACATGCCATTTACTGGTGGCCCGCCGCTTGCCATCGCGATGGTCGACGAGCTCGGTCGATACCGCTGGTACCACCAGCGAGCGACGACCGAGACTGGCGCCGACAACGACACCCGGCTGATGCCGGAAGGCGTGCTCGTCGGCGGAAGCGGATTCGTTCGCCCGGGGCTCATTTCCTGGTCTGGCGACGTGCTTTGGGAGGGCGACTTCGACATGCACCACGAGATCGTCCCCTTCGGTGGCGGCGAAAAAGTGCTCTACCTTTCCGAGTCCTCCGAGGGCTGCACGAGCGGGTGGACGTCGGGGGTGATGCACCACTACGACCGCGCGACCGACACCGAGCTCTCCCAATGGCGGCTTTGCGAGCACTTCGAGCCGGCGTTCGCGATCTTCGATTGGTCCCACACCAACGCGATCGAACCCTTCGGCGACCAGAACGCGGTGCTCTTGTCGGCGCGCAATCAACACCGGATTTACAAGGTGGATTTCGACACCGGCGACATCGTCTGGACCCTCGGCACCAACGGAGACTTTGCCATCGATCCCGACGCCGTGTTCCTCGAGCAACACTCGCCGGAGGTCCAGCCGAACGGCAACGTGCTCGTCTACGACAATGGCTCATCGACGCGACCGTGGAGTCGCGTCGTCGAGTACGCACTCGACCTCGGCCGCATGACCGCGAGCGTGGTCTGGGAGTATCGCCCGACGCCGGACATCTTCACCGAGTTCTGGGGCGACGCGGACCGACTGCCGAACGGCAACACCCTGGTCACGTTCGGCCGGCGCGAACGAGACGAAGACTCGCACCTCATCGAAGTGACGGCGGACCGCGAGACAGTCTGGCAGCTCGCGACCCCCGAAGGTTGGGGTTGGTACCGCGCAGAGCGAGTGGAGGAGCCCGCGCTCCTTCTGACCGAAGCTGCTCGCTAGAGCTTGAAAATCACTTTGGCGTTGCTGCTGCCGGGCGACGGATAGGTCGCTTCGGTCAGCACCTTGACGATGCAATCCACCGCCATCTCGCTGGCTTCATCCGGCGGAGTGGCGCTGGCGGTCAGCGCGACGCCGACTTCCTGCGGGTCCTTGTCCTTCAAGACCCTTTCGCCCTTGCGAATGTAAACCGTCGCCGTGAACTTGCCGGGCAGGCCCATTTTGCACTCTTCGAGCGGCTCACGAACATCCGCCAGCGCTTCGGTGACGCGGCTTTCGGGCCAGTTCACCGGCGGCGTGATGTCCTCGGCGTGCTCGAACGACATCGAAAACGTCGCGACGCCCACCTTCCCGCCAACCGGCGTAGGCCACGTATAAGCAATCAACACGTCGAGTAAGCACTGCTCGGTCTTGCGATCACCGAGGTCCGACTGCTCGAGGTGCGCGTGCATGAACTTGCCGCCGCCGTCCACCTTCACGAAAAACTTCACCGAGCCGCCCATGAACGCGACGCGCTTGACGCCAGTGAAAAAACACTTCGACAGCTTCTTCTCGGCCTGCATGAACGTGTTCTGAACGCCCTCCGGAGGTAGCCCGCCGATTTCCGCCATCACGCTCGCGCCCGGCGGCAAGCCATCGTCGTCGCGCCCGGATTCGGTTTCCGGCTCGGCGGCTTCTTTGGTGGGAGCCTTCGGCGGCGGCTCGCTACCCCCGCACGCGCCGCTCCCCACCGTCAGCGCGCCTGTCATCACCGCCGTCGCCCCCACCGTGGCAATCGCCCGCACGCGTTTGTTCATGGTCGCCTACATGTACTACAAATCTCGCGGCTAGAGCTGCGCGGCGTCGAACCGCCGCGACGCCGGCGCCGAGGCTCGAAGCAGCGCGCGGGCGCAGGGGCGGACCACGTTGTCCAGCGCATCGAGGGCCGCGCGGCGAGCCTGGTCCGCCGTCAAGCGCCCATGCGCAGCGAACGCTTCGAGATCCACGCCCTCGAGGTCCTCCTTTGGCGTCGGCGGCGGGCGAAACCCATCGAACACCCTCGCCACGGCCGCCCAGGTTTTTTCACCGCCGGTTTCGATCGCCCAGGCGGTCACCCGCCACGCGAGCTCGGCGTGCCGGGTTTCGTCCTCGACCGTGGACTCGAGCGATTCGACGACCGCGGGATCGGTCGCGAGCGCGAGTTGCTCCGCCGCCTGCATCGCGGCGAGGGTTTCTCCGATGCAGCCCTCGATGACCGTCTCGGTGACCATGTCTTCGAGCGACCGCTGGAGCGGGATCTGATCGCCGATGGGAAATTCGTCCGGCTCGAGCGGCTCGCCGGCGTAGGCCGACGCGAGCGCAAAACAAAGCTCGGCGTGCCGGATCTCGTCGCGCCCAGCGGAGAGCGTCTCGTGCAGCAGCCGCGACGGCGCCCCGAGCGCGAGCAACTGGATCGCAAATCGAGCGAAGGTCGCGACGGACGCGTGCTCGAAAAGCCCGTCGATCGCCCAAGCGTCCGCCAAAGCCCGTCGTGTCCTGTCGTCGAGATCCTTCGCACTGGGGGAAGGCCCGGTCGTCCAGCCGCCACCCTTTCGAGCCACGGCTTTCACGAAGTCCCCTTCGACCAAGAACGCACGTCCGACGTACCCGCCGCACTCGAAAAAATCTCCGGGCCGCACCGTGAGCTCGTAGCAGCACGACGCGCCTTCGACCTCGGGTCCTGAAGAGACGCTGACGACGATCTCCTGAAACTGCTGACAGATCTCGTCGAAGTACGCCCCCACTTCGACCTCGGCGCCGGTCGCGCACGGCATGCCGCCGTTCGGCTGAACACACCGCCGAGTTTTCATGTTCGCGTCCGGCAACGCCGCGTCTTGCGGAATGATGATGTCGCCCCCGCTGCCGCCGCCCCCGCCAGTGCCAAGTCCGCCGGTCCCGAGTCCACCAGTACCGAGTCCACCAGTACCGAGTCCACCACCGCCGGTACCGCCCGTACCAGCGCCGCCCGTACCAAGAGCTCCCCCAACTCCGCCCGTGCCGCCCGTGCTCCCCGAGTCGCCATTCGTGGTGCTTTGGTCTGGGTCGCCGCCAATCGCCGTGCCGCAAGCCGTGCTCGTGGCCGCGGCCGCGCTGGTAGCCGCGACCGCAACCCCCACCGACGTCGCGTTCGCCGCCGCTAAAAGCCGGGCCACGAGTCGGCGCCGGAATTCATCCTGGCGATCCATGGACGGAATCATACAGCGCGCACCGCCAGGCGGTCGTGCTTTCTCCACGAGATCCGCGCTCTCGGTTGCGCCGCCGTCCCCCCGGGCGGACAATGCCTTTCTCGTTCAGCACCCGAGAAAGGGGGGATGCGTGCTCAAAAAGAACCCGGAGACCGTTTCCGATTTGATGACCGCGAAAGTGGTCACCATCACCGAAGACGAATCACTCGAGCTCGCCGAGAAAGGCATGAAGCTCTTTCACTTTCGTCATCTGCCGGTCGTCAAAGACGGCAAGCTCGCCGGGCTCGTGACCCACAGCGACCTGCTCCACGCGTCGTCGAGCTGGCTGAGCGAAGCGGCGGACGAACGCGACAAGATCATCTTCAAGCTGCCCGTGAGCAAGATCATGCAGCGCGAAGTGCTGACGGTGCTGCCCGACGATTCGATCTACGACGCGGCGCACCTCATGTGGGAGGCCAAGCTCGGCTGTCTTCCCGTGTGCGACGACGACGGCGTCTTGCTCGGCATCCTGACCGAAGGCGACTTCGTCAAACTGGCCGTCCGCATGTTCGGCAAAGACACCGGTCCGCCCCCCGCCCCGAGCAGCATCCCCCACTGACCGCCGTGTCTCCGTAGTCCCCCCGGCAGGTCTCCCCCGGCAGGTCTCCCCTGGCAGGTCTCCCCCGGCAGGTCTCCCCGGCAGGTCTCCCCCGGCGCGTTCGCCGGACTAGTTCTCGTTGCGCGGTTTCGTGACCGGCTTGCTCGCGCGTACTCGCCGGGAGCTCACCGGTCGGTCGCTCTCGGGGCGCGGCCTGCCTTCGTCGTCGAACGCTTCGAGCTCGCGAGTCGCCTGACGAAGCGCCGCTTGCTTCTCGTGGAACGGCTGGAAGCTCGACTTGAACCCCGACACGATCATGCTCTTGATCTCCGCGAACGGCACCCCCATGCGCGAGTGAACCAGGAATAGCTCCTTCGAGACGCTCGTATCGGTGATGAGCCGATTGTCCGTGTTGATCGTGATGCGCAGGCCGAGGTCGAAATAGAACTTGAGCGGATGCGTGCGCAGATCCTTGACGGCACCGGTTTGCACGTTGCTCGACGGGCAACACTCGAGCGGAATTCGGTGATCGTTGATGTAGTGCAAAAGATCGCCGTTTTCCCGCAGACGGCAGCCATGGCCGATTCGGTGCGCCCCGCAAACGTGCAGCGCCTGCGCGATCGAGTCCGGGCCATAGGCTTCGCCCGCGTGAATCGTACAGTTGATGTTGTTGTCGCGCACCAGCTGGAACGCGTCTTTGTGCTTCTCCGCCGGGAACCCGTACTCCGCGCCGGCCAAATCGAAACCGACGACGCCCCGGCCCTTGTAGGCCACCGCGAGCTCGGCCATCTCGTAAGAGGATTCGGTCGAAATGTTCCGAATGCCGCAGAGGATGACACTGCACTTGATGCCAAAAGCCTCCCGCGCGCGACGGAGCCCATCGAGCACCGCTTCCACCACCTGGGTCAGCTTCAGCCCGCGCTGCGTGTGCAGCATGGGCGAATAGCGCACTTCCATGTAGCGCACGTTCTCTCGAACTGCGTCCTCGGCGAGCTCGAACGCCGTTCGTTCGAGCGACTGCTCCGTCTGCATCACCTCGAGCGTGATGGCGAACCCGCGCAGATACTCCGTGAGCGAGCCGAAGTTACGGCCCGCACCCACCGCCTGGTTCACCTCGGCGATGGTCTTCAAGCCGAGATCGATGCCGTCCTGGCTCGCGAGATCCAGGATGGTTTCCGGACGAAGCGACCCGTCCAGATGCACATGCAGGTCCGCCTTCGGCAGTTGCTGAAAGACCTCGATCGGAACGATGTTTTCCGACTGACCATTGCCCGAACTCTCCG
>JAJDAH010000395.1 GCA_029261965.1 Polyangiaceae bacterium | reverse complement strand
GATTGTACGGCTGCCCCATGACACCGAGCGCGCCTCGAGACACATCCGTGCTGACCGCCATGTAGACGCCACCCATGATGCCGCCCTGGCTGATGCCGTGATAAAAAACGCGGGTCGGATCGATGAGAGAGCCGTAGGTCGGGTCCGCGGCGAAGCTGGTTTTCATCATCCGAGTGGACAAGAGCTGGTTCAGGTGCCCCTGGTGCAGGCGATCGAACATCGTGATGATCGCCGAGGTCTGACCGGTGACGATGATCGCGCCGATCCCCGTCGGGTCGTCATCGGACATGCCGATGAGGTTCACCCCGATGAACGCGTAGTTGTACGTGTTCATGAAATCGAGGAAGTTGCCGGCGCCGATCTGGCCCCTCGTCCCGAACAAACCGTGGCCGTACTGCACGATGGCAGCCGGTGCGCTCATCGCGCTTTGGGGGATGATGAGGTTGAACTCGACTTCGTAGGTCGGGGTGTCGGGGTTCGGCTCCGGCAGGCCGTCGGCGCCGAAGGTCAGTCGGGCCTGCCCCGCGGCTGGTGTCGTCAGATAGAGCGGCACGGTCATGCGGCCTTGGATCCGGAACGCCACTCGTGGGTCCATGTCGGGCTGCGCGCTGTCGATGACGAAGTCGGGTCCATCCGTGCCGACCAGCGACAGCGCTTCGTCGCGCATGTGTAGAAGCCACTCGGTGTTGTTTTTGCGACTGGCAGTCGTGAAGTCCCACGCGAGCTGCAGGTCGTCCTTGGCGATGCCGGCGTCGCCGAGCTTCGAGAAAATGTCCTCGTAGAGATCGCGCCGCGCTTCCACGCTCGGTTCCGAATCGAGCGGAGTGCCATCGCGAAGCGCACCGAACGCCGGACTGGGGTCGAGCGCGGTGCCGGACGCGTCGACGAGGTTTCGCACCGCGACGATGTAGCGGGTGGAGTCTTCGAGCAGTGCCACCGGCCGCATCGCGAAGGCGCGGCGCGTGTCGTCGCTCGTACGTCGATCGAATTCGGCGAAGTGCGCCACTCGCTCGAGGGTTTCCGCGTTCAGGATCACCGTCGGAGAGTCCATGTCGAGCGAGCGCCCGATGTCGCTTTGAGACGCGAGTCCGGTCATCGTCGCGCCGGGGAAGTGCGCCAACATTTCCGCGCCGGGGGAGGCGCCGTCCGAGCGATTGAGCTCGGTCAAGTCGCCGCGAACCCCGTTGACATTCTCGGGGCTCAGCTCGTCGAGGAACGCCGCGCGCCGACCAGTGGGCGTCGTCGGATCGGCCAGGGTCTGCACGTTCGAAGGGAAGGGGAAGGCGCAGTAGGTGGGCACGAGCGGGTCGCATCCCAGGTTCGGCCAACTGAGCGTGGTGGACGAGCCTCCGGCCCCCGCAGCTCCACCGCCGCCCGTTCCGGCGCTCCCGGCGCTGCCCCCAGTCGCACCAGCTCCACCACCGGCGCTTCCACCACTGCCGGCGCCCCCGTCCGCTTCGGACTTGGTCGAGTCGCCACACGCAGCGAGCGTCAGCGCAGTAAGGACAGGAAGAATGAACCGCGTTTTCATCAGGACTCCTCCGCGAGCCCCTCCGGCTGACGGGGAGTGTACACGTCAGCCCGAGCAGAGTCTCGGATGCCCGGCCGAATGTCACGCACCCACTCGGGCCGGTCTCGTAAGATGCTCCCGATGCGTACCCCCAAGCTCACCGACGACGCACTGCAACAATCGCTGAAAGAGCTGCCGGATTGGAGCGTCGATGCCGACGGCAAGCTGCATCGCGAGCTCCGGTTCGGCGACTTTCGGGCGGCCTGGGGCTTCATGTCCTCGGTCGCTGTCGCCGCCGAGGCGGCCGATCACCACCCCGAATGGTTCAACGTCTACAACACCGTCAAGATTTGGCTGACCACGCACGACTCGGGCGGCCTGACGGAAAACGACGTGAACCTCGCCAAAGAAATCGACAAGCGCGCAAAAAATTTCTGATCCTGCTCGCATGGCCGAGGACGAGCGCCCCCGGCAAGTCCGTAACCTCGGCATTGCAGCGGTCGGCCTCGGCCTCGTCATCGTCGTCTTTTGGATGGCGCGAGAGCCCACCACGCCGGATGCCTCCGTGTTGCGAGTCGAGCTCGCTGAGGGTGAGGTCGAAATCTCGCCTGCGGCTGGTACAGGCGACGAGTTTCGACTGGGTGCGCTCGCTCGATTGAAGCGCGGCGACCTCTGTTTCGGCTCCGGCGGCTCGCGTTTGTGCCTCGACGACGGCGCCGTGGTCGAGTCGATCTCGGGCGGCGTGCTGTTGGATCGCGGGAGACTTGCGGCTCGCGCCAGCGGTCGCGAGCTCGTCGTGCAGACGAGCGGCGGCAAGGTCACCGCCAGCGACGCCACGTTCGGCGTGCAAGTTCACACTTCGTCGAGCAGCGATAGGAGCAGCTCGGGCCGAAGCGTCGTGGTCAGCGTGTTGTCGGGCCGAGTGCGCGTTCGACCGCCGGGAGCCCCCACAGCGACTCTTTCTGCCGGCGAGCGACGAGTGCTCGGGCTCGGTGCGGTGCGGCGCCTGACGACGGAAGAAGCCGACGCGCTCGAGAAAGTGTTCCCGCCGGCCGGCTAGACAGACCACTAGCTTCTTCACCTCCCCACTGGGGGAGGACGGGGATTATCGAGGCTGCGCGACGACGGATCGACCGCCTTTGGGTGGGGAGTCGGTGAGCACGACCTCATCGAACGTCTCGCCTTCGAGGTTGATCGCCCGGAGCGCCATCCGGTCCTTGTAGACGTCGATGAGCGCGTAGTGCGGCTCGGTGCGCACGGCGGCCGTCCAAGAATTCGGGGAGACGGGTCGGATGGGGGCCCCGGCTGCCGACGCGACGACGTAGGTCGTGCCGTTGATCGACTTCGTCCGTTCGTAGTCGTGGTCGTGGCCGGCCATCACGAGCTCCACACCGTAGAGCTCCGCGAGCTCACCGACGGCGACTTGCAGACGCTTGTTCGAGCCGTGCGCACCCGACGAGTACGGCGGATGGTGGAGGAAGATGATCATGAGCATGCCCTTCGCCGCGCCTTCGCTCAGCGCTCTTCGGGCGTAGATGTTCTGTGTGCACCCCGTGCGGCACTCGATGCCCGAGTCCACCGCGACGATGCGGAGGTTGCCCCAGTCCTGGGTGTAGTATTTCACGCCATCCGCAATGTCCTCCATGAGGAAGACCGTTCCGTAGAAGTCTTTGGCGCTCATGTCGTGGTTTCCGACGGTCGGGAAGATCGGAACCTTCCTGATGAGCGGCCGCTCGATTTGGAAGAACAGATCCCACTGCTCTTCCAGTCCGCCGACGTCGACCATGTCACCGGTGTGCAGGATGAAGTCGATGTGCTCACGGGCCAACGCATCGACGACTGCTCGGTGGACCTTGTGTCCGGTGCGAGTGTCCCCGAACGCTCCGAACCGGAACGGCGTTCCGTCGCGTTTGTGCCCCGCCTTGAATACTTCGGGCTCCGTCGTGTGGCTCCCGGAACTCACTCGGTAGCCGTACCAGCGGCCCACTTCGAGCGGCGTGAGCGTGGTCACCCACTGGTCGTCTACCAGCTCGAACGACGCGTTTTTCGGGCTCGACCCCACCGCCCGATCGCTCCGCCCGCTCGCGCCCCACCACTCGACGGTGGGTGGCTGGTCGAGCTTGGCCTTGATGACGACGCTCATCGAGCCGGGTTTCGTCCGGAGCAGGTACGGACCCCGTGCGAAGGGCGATTGCTCTGGCGACTCCCATTGGCTGAGCTTGCTTCGGAGGGCTGGCTGGGGCGGGCAACCGATCGCCACTAGAGCCGCCACCGCGGCGAGGCCGGCGGTCGCGAAACGGCGGACTCTCTTGCTGAGCGGCATCGGGCGGGAAACCATAGCTTAGATCTTGCGTAGATCCCGCGTGACGCAAGCCCCCAAAGTCGTGCGTGCCGGGTCCGGTGGCCGAAACTACGGTTCAGAACCGCCCGGCGACCAGCGGCACCCGGAGCTCGTAAACCTGTTCGATGTTCAGCTCACGCCCGAGGCCGGTGTGTACGGGGTGGAGCTCGAGAGTCGGCGTGCCGAGGTGCACTCGTCGCTCCGACATCGCCACGAGCGCCGGCGGCGCAAGTGGGGCTGACGGTTGGAGTTGCGCTTGCGGTTCCACCAGGGGAAGCGGCTCCGACGGCGCTTTCCTCGAGTGATGGCGTGCCATCCACACCACCGTCGGGATCACCAAAGCGACACCCGCCGTCAGAAGAACGAACGAAGCATCGCGGTCGACGTCTTGCTCGATCCTCCAACCGGCCCAGCCGCCGAGCCCAGCTCCAGTCGCACCGCCGACGACGTACCACCACGGAGATTGAACGCCGGCGAAGGTTTCGCCGAGCAGCACGAGTTCGCCGCCGAGGAGGCTGGCGCCAACGATGCCAATGCCGTTCGGCGGCGGGTCATCCGCCCGCGCTCGGGGTGCCGCGACGGTGGCGCCGAGCAGCATCGAGGCCGACAAGATCTGGCGGACGGCACGACGCGTCACGAGCTCGACGTTATCACGGCCGCACGATTGCTCGTGATCCCGGGCGGGATTTGACAAGCCGGTCATCGTGCCTAGGTTGAAGGTAGTCGGACAATCGGGCGCGCTCCTCGCTTCGCGCGACCGCTGGGTCCAACGCTTCTGCGCCATCACACGACAGCAGAAAGTCCATCATGAATACGTCCATCGAACCGACCCGAAATCCACTCGCGCTTCCGCCCGCGCTCTGGATCACGCTCGATCCGGAACGTCGATTGGTTTACGCGAACGCGCAAAAGCTCATCGATCGACTCGATGACGGAGAGGCCGTCGAGATCGACGAGCTCGCGGAGCGTGCATCGATCGAAATTCGCGATGCCCTCGAAGGGCTCGCGCTCCTCGACAGCATGAGCCTGGTCGAGGTGGAAAGAGGGCGCCGCATGCCGCGCATCTCGGTCGTGGCGCGGCCGGATGACCACGTGCACTTCATCGGCCCCGACGGCAAGGACCATTGGGTGTTCGTCGCTCGCCCGGTCGAGGCGCCCGAGGTGGACACCGCCGAGCTCAACTGACGTTGGGCTCAGCCGGCGTCGATTCCGTACTTCCGGAGGATGCGCTTCGCGACGACGGACTTGTGCACTTCGTCCGGGCCGTCGTAGATGCGCGCGCCGCGCTCGTGCGAGTACCAAAACGCCAGCGGCGTGTCGTCGGTGATGCCGAGCGCGCCATGTACCTGAACCGCGCGGTCGAGCACGCGCTGCAGCGTGTTGGCGACGTAAAACTTGATGAGTGAGATCTCTTCGCGGGCAGCGTAGGTGCCCTCCTGATCCATCTTCCACGCGGCATGCAGCACCATCAGCCGCGAAGCGTTGATCTCCGCCCGGCTGTCGGCGATCCACTCCTGGACGGTTTGCCTGGTGCCGAGCACCTTGTCCGGGGAGAGCTTTCGTGTCGCTGCGCGCTCGCACATCATGTCGAACGCGCGCTCGCAGATGCCGATCCATCGCATGCAGTGGTGGATGCGTCCGGGGCCGAGGCGATCTTGTGCGATGAGAAAACCCGCGCCCTCGCCGCCCAGCAGATTGCCGAGTGGAACGCGGCAGTCGTCGTAGCGGATCTCCGCGTGACTCGCGTAGTCGCTACCGGCATGACCGAATACGCTGATGTTCCGGATGAGGTTGAACCCCTCGGTGTCCGTCGGCACGATGATCTGGCTGGCCCGAGCGTAGGGACTCTCCGCTTCGGGATTGGTCACGCACATCACGATGGCAAACGCGGCGCCATCGGCGCTCGACGTGAACCACTTGTGCCCGTTGATGACCCACGCGTCGCCGTCTTTCTTGGCGGTCGTGCTCATCCACACCGGGTTACTGCCGGCGTGCTCGGGCTCGGTCATCGAAAAGCAGCTGCGGATCTTTCCGTCGAGCAGCGGGCGTAGCCACTTCTTCTTTTGCTCGACGGTGCCGTGCTCGAGCAGGATCTCCATGTTCCCAGCGTCGGGCGCCTGGCAGTTGAAGACGAAGTGGCCGAGGGGGCTCCGGCCGAGCTCTTCGCTCATTTGCGCGAACTCCATGACGCTGAGTCCCGCGCCGCCATGCTCGCTCGGGATCTGCGGACAGAAGAGCTCCATCTGCTTCGTTTTCTCGCGCTTCTCTCGCAAGACCGGGAGCATCTCCTTGAAGGTCTTGTGCGCGAGCTCGTGTTCGATGGGATAGATCTCCTTTTCGAGAAACTCTCGCACCATCTTCACGACCGTCTGAGCGCGGTCACTGGGGGTGAAGTCCACGGCGGCTCCTTTCGGCTTTCGAGCCAAAAGGCGTACCACGACCGCGGGCCGGGCGGCCGCGGGGGCGTAAACCCGGGTGGCTTGCGCGGCCGGGCGCCTCATGCTCGACTCGATACCGCTGTTGGATCCCCTCGCGGGGTGGTGGGCAACCACCAAGAGAAGCCGGTGAGAATCCGGCACGGAGCCGCCGCCGTAATCTTCGATCAAGCGTGAGTCACGAAGCCACTTGGCCCCAACGGGTCTGGGAAGGCGACTCGCATACACCGAGGTAAGTCGGAAGACCTGTCCAGCGAGCGACCTCGGAGCAATCACGCTCCGAGGAGGCTCTCCAAAGGGTGCGAGCTCGCCCAGGAAGAGGACAGGATGAAAATCAAGGAAGTGGTGCTGGGCGCACTCCTCCCGACGCTCTGGGCGTGCGGGTCGAGCACGGACGGATTCGTCGAAGAACCTCACAGGGCCGAGCGGGACGCGGCTCTTCCCATGGTGGCAGACGCGGCTACGGAAGGAGGAGCAGAAGAAGACGCTCGGGTGGACTCGGAAGCCGAAGCGGGGGACGCCGAACCCGCCACCGGCGACGCCGGGCGAAACCAGGAGTGCATCGAATCCGCCTACGCCGACACCTGCGAAGGCCCGGGGGCTGGGTTCGCCACCTGCGTCGTCGAGCACGAGTTCGGTGACGGGCAGGACTTCGGCCAAGAGCGCTTTCCCGAGGCCATTTTCGGGCCGCCGGAGGGTGGGGGACCTCTCGGATCTCTCGACGTCGTATCGCTCGGCAACGGGGGATTCGTCGTGGTGGGGTTCGAGGGCAACGCCGTCGTCGACGGTCCGGGTCCGGACTTCATCGTCAGCGAGAATCCTTTCCTGGTTGGCGGCGATCCGCTCAACCCGTTTTCGGAGCTCGCTACGGTTTCGGTGAGCGAGGACGGAGTCGACTGGGTCGAGTGGGAGTGCACGGCGGTTTCCGACGTCGACACGCGCGCTCCGTATGGCGACTGCGCCGGGTGGCGCGTCGTGAACACGAACTCCCAAAATGGCGTGGACCCCACCGACGCGCTCCTCGCGGGCGGAGACGCGTTCGATCTCGCCGATGTCGGATTGTCGGTCGCGAGATTCGTTCGCATCACCGACCGCGTGGATACCACCGGGCAGTACGGCGTGTTCGATCTAGACGCCGTCACCATCTTGAACGGAGCGTGTCCATGAGCGCGGCGAGGTTGGTCGCGCTCACGGCGGCTATTTTTGTGCTCTCTGGTTGCAGCGTTTCGAAGCCGCCACCCGGCACCGGTGGGACCGACGTCGAGCCGGCCGGGCAATGCGGCCGCGGGGTCGTAGTAGTCAACACTGACTACCAATCGAGCAACGTTTCTCTCGTCGGGCTCGACGGAGAGGTGCTGAGCTCGAGCTTCATCTCGTCGGCGAGCACGTCGGTCGGCTTGTCGGCACCGCTGACGGGTGATGTCGACGTCGCGACCGCGGGCGTCGACGGTGATTCGATCGTGCTCATCGATCGTTTCCCCGCCGCGGTTCTCAGCTGGGTGGATGTTGCCTCCGCCGAGGTCCGAGCGCAGCTCTCGGTGGCCACCGGGTTCACCTCGAATCCACGCGACTACGTTCAGGTTTCTTCGGGCAAGGCGTACGTTCCGCGGTTCGAGCCGAACTTCGATCCCGGCGCGGAAGTCTTCGACCGAGGAAGCGACGTTTTGATCGTCGATCCGCGTGTGCCCGAGGTGGTTGGCAGCATCGACATGAACCTCGCCATGGGTGGAGAGAACGACCGGTTCTTTCCGCGCCCGGACAAGCTGCTGGTCTTCGGAAAGCGGCTCTACGTTCTGCTCGCTGGCTTTTCGCGAGACTTCGTCGCGTCCGCGGAATCACGCCTCGTCGTCATCGACACCGAGACTGACGAACTGGTGCAGACGTTCGTACTGTCGGGGCTCCACGGTTGCGCTGGGCTCGCGGCTTCTCCCGACGGAACCGAGATCGCGGTGGCTTGTTCCGGCGACTTCGAAGGCGATTCCGTGGCGACGCTCGATGGCTCGGCGGTCGCAATCCTCCACGTAGGGGAGGAGCTCCGGGAGACACGTCGATTCCTCGCGCTCGAGCACTTCGAGGGCGCCGTGGGTTTTTGGGTCACCTACGCCGACGACACGCGGCTCGCGGTGACGACGTTCGGGCGCTTCGCCGGCGGGGGCCTCGACGCGGTCGACGACACTCTCGTCGAGGTGGACACGCAGAGCGGTGAAACCGAAGTGTTGCTTCGTTCTTCGGGCGAGGCGTTCAGCCTCGGGGAGATCCGTTGCGTCTGCGCGACCTGCTTCCTGGCGGACGCTGAGCGCAACGTGGTCCACCACTTCCGCGTCGGGTCGGAGGGATTGAAAAACCGCCGCGAGATCGTCGTCGACAGCAGCATCGGCCTTCCCCCGAGGTTCATCGGCGGGTTCTGATTCGCGGATGCTCTTCAGAGAGGTCGCCGAAACTTCGCGGGCGGTCAGCGAGACGCGGGCCCGTTCGAAAAAGATCGCCTTCCTGTCGGCTTGCCTCGAGAGAATGGCACCGGAGGAGATTCGTATCGGCGTGGCCTTCGTGTCGGGGGAGCTTCCGCAAGGGAAGATCGGTCTCGGCTACGCCGCGGTGCGCGACGCGGTGCCGTCGGGCTCTGCGGAGGGCGCGACGCTCACTCTCGATGCGGTCGACGCGGCGTTCGACCGCATCGCGCAGGCTAAAGGGCGGGGCTCCAATCGCGAGCGGGCCCGCCTCTTCAACGAGCTGCTCGGGCGGGCCACCGAGCCCGAGCAGCAGCTCCTGAAGAATCTGGTCATCGGCGAGCTCCGACAAGGTGCGCTCGAAGGAATCGTCATCGAAGCGGTCGCGAAGGCCGCGACGGTGAGCCCGGCGAACGTCCGGCGAGCGGCGATGCTCAGTGGAGATCTGAAGGAAGTCGCCCGCGTCGCCCGCGCCGAGGGGGACGACGGTCTCGGCCGATTTCGGCTCGAGCTCTTTCGGCCGATACAACCCATGCTCGCGCTCACCGCCGATAACGTTGGCGACGCGCTCGCGAAGGTCGGCTCGGCGGCGCTCGAATACAAGCTCGACGGAGCGCGCATCCAGGTGCATCGCGTGGGCCGGGATGTTCGCGTATTCACGCGCAAGCTCAACGACGTCACGGCTCGCATCCCCGAGGTCGTCGACGCCGTGCTCGCGCTCCCCGTCGAGCAAGTCGTGCTCGACGGCGAGGCCATCGTGCTTCGACCGGATGGTTACCCTCATCCGTTTCAGACGACCATGCGTCGCTTCGGCCGTCGCCTCGACGTCGAGGGCATGAGGGGTGAGCTGCCGATTACCCCGTTCTTCTTCGACTGCATCCATCTCGACGGAGAAGATCTGGTCGACAAGAACGGTGAAGAGCGCTTTCTGGCGATGTCTGGTGCGCTGCCCGAGGGCCTTCGGGTCGAGCGCATCGTTCCCAACGACGAGGAGGAAGCCCAGGTCTTCGTCGAGGAGGCGCTCGAACGCGGTCACGAAGGCGTGATGGCCAAGGGGCTCGACGCGACCTACGAGGCGGGGCGTCGCGGAGCGTCCTGGCTCAAGCTCAAGCCTTCTCACACTCTCGATCTCGTCGTGCTCGCGGTAGACTGGGGAAGCGGGCGACGCCGCGGTTGGCTCAGCAACCTGCACCTCGGTGCTCGGGATCCGAAGACCAACGGATTCGTCATGTTGGGCAAGACGTTCAAGGGCATGACGGACGAGAACTTGGCTTGGCAAACGAAGCATCTGTCCGGCTTAGAAATCTCGCGGGACGAGTGGACGGTGCACGTGCAACCCGAGCTCGTCGTCGAAATCGCGTTCGACGGGTTGCAAACGAGTCCGCACTATCCAGGCGGGCTCGCGCTCCGCTTCGCTCGGGTCAAGCGCTACCGAACCGACAAGACGGCGGCGCAAGCCGACACCATCGATTCGGTTCGAGAGATTTTCGCTCGGCAGGGCGGGGCGACGCCCGCCTCAGGGGTAGCTTCGGCCTCAAGGTAGCTTCGGGAGGGCGACCTTCTGCGAGCACGCCAGCGTCGGCAAGAAGTCGATGATGGACTGTACCTCTTGCGGCGTGATCTTGCCGCTATGCATCTTCTTCGAGAGGTTCTGGTTCGCGCGGCCGCCTGAGGCCATGTAGACCACGACGCCGTCGACGACCTTCATCGATCCGTCGTGATAGTACGGGCCGCTACCGGGGATCCCCCGCAGCGTCGGGGTCCTGAACGCGCCGAAATCTTCGTCGTTCTGGGTGATCGTCTTGCGGCCGAGGTCGAGCTTCGGGTGGTTGGGCGCGAAGTGGCCGATGCCGGTGTTGTGGAATCCGCCCTCGCCCGCGTAAGCGTCGGAGAAGAACGGTAGCGTGTGGCAGCCGGCGCATCCGGCTTTACCACCGAACAGCTCGAGGCCGGCTTTCTGTTGGTCGGTCAGGGACGCTGCGTCCCCGCCTGCAAACTTGTCGTAAACCGAGTCGCCGCAGAGCAAGGTCCGCTGAAACGCAGCGAGCGCTTCGATGACGGTGTCTGGTGCCACGCCGCGTTTCGGAAAGATCGTCTTGAACTGGGCTTCGTAGCCCGCGACCGATGCGATTTCTTTCGCCCGCGCGGCGACATCTTTTTTCTCGCCCGCCATCGACTCGAACATTGCGCGAGTGGCGGATTCGAGGGAGTCCCAAGCCCCGTCCCACCCGAGCTTCGGGAGATAGCCGACGAGCCAGAGCGACGGCGCGTGGCGCGTGTAGCCCGGCGCGACTTTCTGCGGACCGCCGAAGCCGTTGGTCGGGGCGTGGCAACTCGAGCAAGAGAAACGGCCGTCCGCCGAGAGGCGATGGTCGAAGAACAGTTGCTTGCCGAGCGCCGCTTTCTCTGGCGTGGTCGGATTTCCCTCCGGTGCAGGCGGCTCGTCGAGGCCGCGAGGCGGCTTGGGCAAGGGTTCGACTACTGGGTTGTATTGCGGAGGGGCCTCGCCCGCCGATGCCGCGGGCGGCGGGCCCGGGTCGTCGTTGCACCCGTTGCAGCCCGAAAAAATGGCTACGAGCCCCGCCAAACCTAGGCTCCGAATCCACGGGTTTCTCAGCACAATTCGCTCCCGCCGCCGAGCGTGCCCCGAGGCCCGTGTCGGGACAACCCCTGCGTCATTGACGCGCGACGAACGCTGAACGAACGTGATGGTTGGGTAGATTTCTTGGGTCGAAAGGGGCGAACGGTGGGTCACATCTCCGGCGCTTGTTCTCGGGTGCGGTTTCTTTGGAGCGCGTTGGCGCTCACGTGTTTGGCGGTCGTGTCGACGGGTTGCTCATCGGAGCCACCTGAAGAGTTGCGATCAGTTCTGCAACCTCCGCCCGAGATTGCGGTCAAGCGTCAAGCTGCGGTGAGCGCGTTCGCGCCCTCGAAGGACGGAATGGTTTTCGAGGAGTTGGCCGACAACCAGTTCGGCGGGCACGTCTCGGCGTGCATCGGTGGCGCCGCCAACACGGTCAACCGACGCGCGTTCATAGAGTTCAACGTCAGCTCCATCCCCACCAATCGCGAGGTGACGTCAGTCAGCCTCAGCATCACCCACCTCCGAAGCAGTGGGACCGCGATCACCGCTGACGTCCACGCGGTGAGCTCGGAGTGGTCCGAGGGTGCAACCGCGGGGACTTGTGACGGAGGGCCGTTGAATCTGTGCAGCATGGGTCCGTGTGGCGGTGCGACCAGCGGGGCGGGGGATGTGAGCTGGAACCAGAGATCAGCCGGAAACAACTGGACCTCTGGAGGCGGAGACTTCAGCGGTACGGTTGCTGGTTCATTTTCGCTGCCGGCCAAGGGCAACGTCGTTCCGCAGACTCCCTCGACGATCACGATCACCTCGGCAACATTTCCGAACCTGATCCCCATGGTCCAGGCTTGGGTCGACAACTCGTCAAACAACCACGGCCTCGTGATTCTGCACGACGATGAGGCCACGGCAGGTGCCCGCCACGTCATCGGTATGTCCGAGCACGGCACGCCCGGCAACCCGCCCTCGCTCTCGGTCACCTACTTCCTCAAGGACGGCGAGTCCTGCTCGAGTGGCGGTCAGTGCGCTAGCACCAACTGCGTCGACTCCGTTTGTTGCGCCTCGTCGTCGTGCTCAGGCACGTGCAACTCGTGCAACGGCCTGACGCCGGGCGTGTGCTCCGCTGGGAACACCGGCGCCACCTGTCGAGGGTCTGCTGGTATCTGTGACGTGGCAGAGACGTGTGACGGAGTGAGCACGTCATGTCCCACAAACGGTTTCGAGCCCGGCACTACGGAGTGTCGAGCGTCGGCGGGCATTTGCGATCCGGCGGAGAACTGCACGGGCAGCAGCGCGACGTGCCCCGGAGACAGCCTCGAGCCGGGGACGACGGAGTGTCGGGCGTCGGCGGGCATTTGTGACCCGGCGGAGAACTGCACGGGTAGTAGCGCGTTGTGTCCCGGAAACAGCCTCGAGCCGGGGACGACAGAGTGTCGGGCGTCGGCAGGTATTTGTGACCCGGCGGAGAACTGCACGGGTAGTAGCGCGTTGTGTCCCGGAAACAGCCTCGAGCC
>JAJDAH010000394.1 GCA_029261965.1 Polyangiaceae bacterium | reverse complement strand
AAAAAGAAAAAGAAGAAGAGTCGTCGTCACCGCACTGCAGCAGAACGCGCCGCGGCTACGGCGAAGCGCAAGCAACAAAAACAGGCCCGGGCCGCGGCGAAGCGTGCAGCGGCCAAGGAAGCCAACCTCGCCGCCGCGCGCGGTGCTCTTCGAACGGCCACGCGACGCGAGGAGCGAAAGCGCGAAGCCGAAGAGGCGCGCGCCGCTCGGCCTCGCGCGGAGCCCAGGCGGGCAACCCGGAAACGAAGTCCGGCCACGTCGCCGAACCGCGGCGACGTCGAAGATCGCCATTCGCCCCTTCCTGCCGGCGCCCCGGTCGCGGCGCTGTCCACACTCTCCGCGACTCGCACCCGACTGATCTTGGGATCGGCGTTCATCGTGGCGATTGCCCTGGTGGGCTATGGCGTATGGAGCGCCCTCCGCTGAGTCCATCGGCGCGACACCGTTGTCCCAAAGTGAGCATTGCTCACAGTTCGATCGGATAGGCGACGACGCCGCATTGGTACGGAAACCGTTCGTTGTCTGTCCGGCCGTTCGGCCTATACTTCTGGGGCTCGCTTCTCTCGCCGCGGAGGACCCCATGACCAGAACTGTCTCGAGCCTTCTTACGGGGGCTCTGTTGGCCGCCACCACCGGTTGCGGCGGGGGTTCGGGTGATCGCGCCGATGGTTTCGCCTTTGGAGGCGGACCTGGGCAGGGCGCGGGCGCTGCCAACGGCGCTGGCGGCAACACCGGAACGGGCGCCGCGCCCAACGGCGGCAACGGCGGCATCTCAGTCGGCGCCGGAGGTGGCGGAACGGTCCCGGTGGGTGGCGAGTGTGCTGCCGTTTCGCAACAGGCAGAGAACACTTTCGCCCCGGTCGACATCGTTTGGGCGATCGACAACTCCGGCAGCATGACGCTCGAAGCTCAGGGCGTGCAGGACAGCATGAACCAGTTTGCGTCGGGGATTCTGCAGAACAACATCGACGTGCACGTCGTCGTCATTTCCGTGGACGGCCCGCCCATGGCGATCATTCCCGGCCTGTTCGGCGTCAATGGCGTTTGCATTCCGCCTCCGCTCGGCAGTGGTGGCAATTGCACGGGTGGCGGCGACTCGAACCCGCCGACGTACCTGCACATCTCGGATCAGGTCGACAGCAACAACGCGCTCGAAAAGATCATCCAGCACTACCCGAACTACAGGTCGATCCTGAGGCCGAACGCCGCGAAGTACTTTGCGGTGGTCACCGACGACGAGTCGTCGCTGGACGCCGCCAGTTTCACGGCGCAGATGAACAACATCGACCCGGGGTTTCTCACCTCGTGGCGATTCTTCGGAGTGTTTTGCATCGGCGGTTGTCCGACCCTCGGTGCGTGCGCGGCAACGGGCACCGTCTACAACCAACTGGTGGCGCAGACGGGTGGACTGGCCGGCGATCTTTGCGCGGGTCAGAACGGCTTCTTGCCCGTGTTCAACCAGCTGTCTCAGAGCGTCGTGACCGGTGCGGAGCTCACCTGCGAATGGTCCATCCCGCCGCCGCCCGCCGGCGAGACGTTCAACAAGGGACAGGTCAACGTCCAGTACACGCCGGGTGGCGCCGTCGACGCGGAGCCCATTTTTTCCGCGGGCGACGTTGCTGGGTGCGGGGCGGATCAAGGGTGGTTCTACGACAACCCGGACAATCCGACCCTGGTGATGGCGTGTCCGGCGACCTGCGATCGGATCAGGAACGACGTGAGCGGCCGGGTCGACGTGTTGTTCGGTTGTGACACGGTGACGATTCCGCGGTAGTCCCGCGCCCGTTTTGCTCGGTTTCAGCGGGCTGGCCAGGCGCCGGAGTTGGCTCTAGTCTGGCTGGCCCCCGCATGAGCTTCGAGCAGATCAAGAGCCGCCTCCGGGAGGGGCGGCCCATAGTCCTCGACGCCGACACGCCCGCGTCTTTTCGTGCCCGCGGCGTGGCGCTCGACATGCCTGGGGCTCTCGGTCTTTTGCTGCGAGAAAACCCGGACACGGTGCTCGATCACTATCGCGCGGAGATCGCGAGTCGGGTCGATGTCTTGACGACGCTCACCGCGGACACCACACCTCGATCGTTGGCGGAAGTCGGCATGCAACACCGCGCCTCGCGGCTCACGGGGTTGGCGATCGACCTCGCGTTCGACGCCGCGGCAAAGGCACGGAAACCCGTTGCCGTTGCCGGCGTCATCGGAGCGGAGATGGTGAGTCCGACCGCGTCCGACCGGGTCAAAGAGGAGTTGGAAGAGCACGCGGAGAGATTGGCGGTGGCCGGGTGCGAGCTTCTCGTCGCCAAGGGGTTGGGCTCGCGGTTGGAGTTGATGGCCGCGGTCGTCGCGGGTGCGGGGACGGAACTGCCGACCTGGGCGGTCGTCGAAGTCGGCGCCGATGGACAGCTGATGACGGGGGGCATGATCGGCCCGCTTCTCGATTCGCTCGACGAAGCGGGCGCGTCTGCGGTGCTCTTGGAAGTGCCGTCTATCGAGCTCGGGGTCGAGCAGCTGGAAAAAGCAAAGCTCACGAACGGGGGGCGATCCGCCGCGCTCGGCGTGCTCTTGGCTGGCGGCGCCAATAGCCTTCGCGGCTTTCCCGACGAGGAGAGCGAGCCGGCCCGTTGGGCGAACGGTGCTCTGCAACTCGACCAAGCGGGTGCTCGACTGATTGGCGGTGGGGCAGGCACCACCGAGGCGCACACCGATGCGCTCGTCAAGGCGTTGCGTGTCGTGCACCCTTCGATTCCCGCCTCGTCTGCTATCGAATGAACGATACGAGCCGCCCGGTGATCGCCATCGATACGCCACTTGGAGGCGATCTCGACGTGCTGGCCGAGATCTTTCGTGCGGCGGAAAAACCGCCCGAGCGCTGGCGCATCGGGGCCGAGGCGGAGAAGTTCGGCGTGGACGCGACGACCGGCGCGCCGCTTCAGTACGAGGGGGAGCGCGGGGTCGTGCGTGTGCTGGAGTCGCTCGCGAGCAACTACGGTTGGTCCCCGGTTCGCGAGGTGGAAGGCGGCCCGATAGTTTCGCTGACGCGCGATCAATCGTCCGTGACGCTCGAACCAGGATCGCAGCTCGAGCTGAGCGGCGCGCCTTTGAACGACGTGCACGAAGTTTGCGCCGAGCTTCGGGGACACCTCGCCGAGCTAGGTGACATTTCGAAGGAGATGGGTCTCGTCTGGCTCGGCGTCGGGTTTCACCCCGTCGCCCGGCAGGACGATCTGTCTTGGGTCCCGAAGCAGCGCTACCGCGTCATGCGCGAGTACCTGCCCACCAAGGGGCCCCGCGCCCTCGACATGATGCGCCGCACCGCGACCGTGCAGGCGAACTACGATTTTTCCTCGGAAGAGGACGCCATGCGCAAGCTCAGGCTCGGGCTCGTCGTTTCGCCGCTCGTTCACGCGATGACCGCCAACTCGCCGTTTCTCGAAGGACGGCTGGCGGGAAAGAAGAGCGTGCGGGGTGAGGTCTGGCTCGGAATGGACCCCCAGCGGAGTGGTCTGATTCCCCCGTTGTGGACCAAGCGGCGAGCCACCTACCGAGACTACGTCGAGTGGGCGCTCGACGCCGGCATGTTCCTGTTCAAGCGGAATGGGCGAGTGTTCGACAACCGAGGTCAGTCGTTTCGAAGCTTTATCGAAGACGGTTTCGAGGGGGAGCGGGCGACTTATGGGGATTGGACGCTTCACCTCAACACCCTTTTCCCCGAGGCTCGGCTCAAGAGCACCCTCGAAGTTCGCAGCTGCGATTCGCTGCCGGCAAACCTCGCCTGCGCGCTGCCGGCGTTGTTCGCGGGGATTTTCTACGACGAGCGCGCTCTCGCTCAGGCCGAAGAGCTGGTGGCGGCGCTCGAGCTCGACGCGGTCGAGCAGTCGAGACCCGCCCTAGTCGCGAAGGGACTCGACGCGGAGATGGCGGGCAAGCCCGTTCGCGATTTTGCCGTAGCCCTTCTGGACATCGCCAGCGGAGGGCTCGAACGCCGCAATCGCCTGAGCGCATCGGGCAAGGACGAACGCATTCATCTCGAACGGCTCACCGAGCTGAACCAAAAGGGCCGCGTCCCGGCGGACGTGCTCACCGAAGGCCTCGAAGACGACGAATCGCCCAAGACGAGCGAGATCTTGGCTCGCACGCGCTTTTAGCTCCTGGAGAGTCCGGCATGACTGAGTCGAAACTACTCGCCCGTCGCAGCGAGTTCCCCACGCTCGAGAAGAAGACGCACCTCATCAGCCACTCACTCGGCGCCGTGCCGAAGAAGGCACGACAGTACGCGACCCAGTTCATGGACCAGTGGGAGAACGATTCGATCGAAGCGTGGCACCTGCACTGGCTCCCCGCCGTCGACGAGCTGGGAGACCTCGTTGCCCAGGTCTTGGGGGTTCACCCTGGCACCGTCGTGATGAATCAGAACGTATCCACGATCCAATCGATGGTCGCCTCGTGTTTCGACTTTGAAAAGCCCCGCAACCGGGTCGTCTACACCGAGCTCAACTTTCCTTCGGTCGACTACGTTTGGCAGGAACAGGTCCGTCGAGGCGCCGAAGTGACCGTGGTGCCTGGTGGTGACGGTATCCACGCGCCGATGGAGGAACTGCTGGACGCGATCGACGAACGCACGCTCATCGTGCCGGTCAGTCATGTGCTCTTTCGGTCGAGCGGAATCAAGGACGTGCGCGCCATCGTGAACAAGGCACACGCGGTGGGTGCGCTCGTTTTGTTGGACACGTATCAGTCCGCCGGGACCGTGCCGCTCGCACTCGAAGAGTGGAACGTCGACATGGCGTGCGGCGGCTCGGTCAAGTGGGCTTGCGGCGGCCCGGGGGCGGCGTACCTCTACGTTGCCCCACACGTGCGCGAAAGGCTCCGCCCCACGCAAACCGGTTGGTTCGGGCATCGCGAGCCCTTCAAGTTCGAGCTCGGCCCGATCGACTACGCCCGCGACCGTTGGCGCGTCATGGGTGGCACGCCGGCGATCCCTGCGCTCTACACCGCGCGAGCCGGATGGGAGATGCTCGTCGAGCTCGGGGTCGAAAACATTCGCAAAAAGTCGCTCCGCCAAACCAGGCTCCTCCGGGATCTCGCTCTCGAACGCGGCTTCCAAGTCAACACGCCTGAAGCCGACGATGAACATGGCGGTACCATCTGCTTCGATTTCGACGGGGCCGAGGCCGTGAGCAAGAGGCTTCTCGAGCGCGGCATGCTGCACGACT
>JAJDAH010000393.1 GCA_029261965.1 Polyangiaceae bacterium | reverse complement strand
GCATAGGAGGCGTAGAGAGCCTCGGCGTCGCCCCAGCCGAGACCGTGTGCGGTTTGCAGTCGCAGCGCCAAGAGCGCGAGCGACGCGGCGATGGCGAGCCTCAGCCGAACCATGGGGCCATCATCGTAGCGACCTGGCTCGAGGCACCCGCGGCACCCGGGCGAGGCGAGCGCAGCACGGCTTCGACCGCGTCGCAGGCGTCGCGCAGCACGGCGCCGTGCTCCAGGGTTCGGTGCGCGGCGAGCGCGATCCCTGCCGCGGTGACGTCGGACTGTACGAGCTCGGGGAAAGCCCGGCGGTCGAGCAGGATATTCGGTAGGGCGATGTGGTCGAGTCGGACGAGCGCGCGAGCAATCCATCCGGCGATGGGACCGGTGCGATAGACCACGACCGGTGGAACGCGGGCGAGCGCACACTCGAGGGTCACCGTGCCCGACGAGGCCAGCGCCGTATCGAACCCCGGTAGGAGACCTGCGGCGCGCGACTCCGCTCGCGGAAGCGGCACGCCGGCGGTTTCTGAGCGTCGAATCGCCCAGCTCTTGGTGGCTCGGTCGAGTGACGGCGTGAGCAGCAAACGAGCTTCCAGCCCCGGATCGGTTCGACGAAGCTGCGCGATGGCGCCGAGCATCGGTGGCAGGTGGCGACGCACCTCGTGGGGGCGACTGCCGGGCAAGAGCGCGATGCCGGTCGCGCCCGGCGCGATCGCCAATCGGGACCGAGCGTCGTCGCGGCTCGATTTCGGCTCGTCGAGGGCCGGGTGGCCGACGTAGCGAGCGTCGGCGCCGAGTCGACGCCAGAGCGGCTCTTCGAAAGGCAGCAAGACCGCGAGTCTGTCGGCGGAACGGCGGAGCTTTTGGCCGCGGCTCTCTCGCCACGCCCAGATTTGCGGTGCGCCATACCAGAGCACCCGCACGCCTCGAGCGCGCAGTCGCGGGCCGAGCCACCCGTTGAGCTCCGAGTAGCCGACGAGCAACGCCGCACGCGGTCGGCGCGCGAGGAGCGTCCCGAGGAGCCGCGCCGCGGCCCCCGCTATTGCGGGCCCGCGAGCCGCCACGGTTCCGAATCCCATCGAGGTGAATTCGCGAAGGTGCGCGACGAGATCCACGCCGACCCGTTCGAGCTCGTGACCGCCGAGCCCGAAAGCCCGAGCGCCGAGCTCTGCCACTACACCGGCGGCCATGGCGTCGCCGGACGCTTCACCGGCGACGACGAGCAGCTCGCGGCGCCGGTTGCCCACTCAGGGTCTGGGGACGTTCGGGACGATCACGTACACGTTGACCGAGTTCCCGAAGACCTCGAGATCCTGGCGGGCGAAGACGACCGGCTCCGTGTCGGTCTCGAACATCCGTCCGAAGACTTCGATGGTGAGCTTTCGCCCTTTGTCGGGGCCGGAATCGTTGGCCGGCGAGTTCGCGACCAGCATCAGGCTTTGCCGGTAGTCGGTGTAGCCGCAAGTGGGATTTGGGAATTGGCTGTCGAAGTACAGGTATCGCGGATCGCGGTCGCCTTCGCCAGCAGGGACTTCGGTGCCGTTCTCGTCGAGAAAGCGGAATTGGGCGCCGCCGACGTCGTTTTCCTGGCAATCGCGAATCGGTGCAGCGATGAGGCCGAGATCGGTAGGCGGCGTCCAGTTGGGCAGCGGCACCGCGAAGGTCGCCAGCTGGTTGAAGAGCGCCGGGGTCACGGTGGCGCCTTCGGTGCGACCAGGCGGACCGATGAGCTCGAGGTCGAAGCCGACGAACTGCTTGGCGATTCCGGGTTTCTCCTTGACCCGGTAGGAGACCCGCGTCGAAGTCGGTGGCGGATCGTAGAAGAACTCGCCGTTGTTGAGATCCATTTCTCCCGGGTACGGGTTCTCCGCGCCCTTGGTGAACATGGTGACGAACGGCGTCTGGTCGACGATACGCGGTCCATCGAACACCTCGACCTCGACGTCAGGTACGAGCCCGCTGCCGCCGAAGTCGTCCACGGCGAACTTGTGACGCTGGGCACCGCCCATGCCCGCGGCACCCGCGGCACCCATGCCCGCCGAGCCTCCGGAGCCGCCGCTGGTGATGCACGACCAGTCGGGGGCGACCAAGTCTTCGCCGTCGCGGACCACCATCACGGGCAGATCCGGCGTGCAGCACTCGGGCGGAGCGTTTTCACAGGCGGCGGCGGTTCCGCCACCTGTGCCGCCGGTGCTCGTGCCCCCGCCGGAGCCAGAGCCCGTGCCTGCGGCGCCCGCGGCGCCGTCGGCGTTGCTCGTGCTGTCCGAGCAAGCAAAAGCGGCGAGAGCCATGGCTCCCGCGAACATCAGTCCCCAGCCGCGCGTCGGAACGATCAAAGCGAACCTCCTGAAAGCAAGGCAGGGATCTACCATCCTTGGCGCACCAAGGCGAGTCGGCGAGTTCTCGCTAGGGCCAGGTTTTACCCGCGTTTTTTGTTCCGGCGCCGGCGCGCTGCGACGAGTGATGCGGCGGCGAGCCCGACGAGCGCCCAGCCCAGCGCGCCGCGACTTGGCCCCCGGGGCGACGCGGCGCAGCCCGTCTTGGCCTCGATTTGATCGGCGCCGCAGAGCGGCGAGAAGCCGCGGATGGGCGTGCCTCCGCAAAAGTCGTTGTCGGGATCGTTCGGGGGGTAAGCGGCGCAGATCCCCGCGGTGTCGTCCGGATGAAGCGAGCGCAGACTCTGGTCGCCGAGCGCGTAGCTCGCGCTCATCGTCGACCCGCTGACGTTCGAGTGGCTGAGACCGAGAAAGTGTCCCGCCTCGTGGGTGGCGATGGAGGGGAGGTCGGCTTCCGCGCGCGAGGCGTCGACGGCGATGAGATTTTCGTTCGTGTTGATCTCGACGTCCGCGTCGAAGATTTCGCCCGTGTCCACGTTGAACGTGACTGTCGTCAGCGCGAGGGTGTGTCCGTTGTCCTCGTAGGGCCAAGCGTCATCTCGAAACGTCCAGATGTTGGCGTTCTGCCTCGTCTCGTTGAACTCGACCGTGCTGCAAGGGACCGGGTCGGTCGGCTGGATGTCGAGGTCGGGCGCGGCTCCACCGCAGTCCGCCTGCATCCACCGGATGAAGGCGCCGGAAATGACTTGGTTGGCTTGGTCGAACGTGATGTCTCTGAGAGGCGAGGCGGTTTCGTGGATGCTGAACACCGGGCAGCGTCCGGCCCAACGAAGCGGCAAGCCGCCGGCGAGACACCCTTGCGCGTCGGTGACGCACGGCATCCCCGGGTCGTCGGGGTCGCAAGTATTGGTACGACAAAAGCCGAAAGCCACGTCGCTCGTGGCGATGCTCGTGGCGATGCTCGCGCCGACGAGGGCGACGGTGAGGGCGCGCGGCATTCTCATCGTCGTTTCCACGCGGCACGCACGAGGGTCTGCGCTCGAGCGACGCTTTGGTCGACGAGTTGGTGCACCGCCGAAGTGGCGTCGGCGTTTTCGAGCTCGGCGAGCCGGGGGCTCGGCCGGAGCACTACGCCCGCGGCGCGTGAACCGAGCGGATAATGCCCCTGGGCCATCACGGCGACCGAGTGCGCCTCGCTGGAGTGGCGTTTGAGAAAAACGACCGCTTGCTCGTGGATGACGAGGGTCGCTTCGCCGTGCACGATTTGCCCCACCTTGCCGACGCGGCCGCCGAGGGTGCGCACCATCAGCTCGACGTCACCGTCGACGCCAGCCAGCGTCTGGTCGATGCGGACTCGGGTGTGAGTCACGATGCGCCGCCGATTGCCGACCGTTTCCCAGCGGCTCGTGCCCCCGAGCGGGGTCACCAGGGCGACGCGGTCGCTCAGCCGGACCAGGAATTCGAGCGAAACGGCTCGAGCGACAGAAGCGCTGGCTTTTCGGGGGAGGAGCCCCAGGGCGGGGACCGCCGCGAGCAGACCAAGCGCCGTCCGCCTCGAAAGCATGCGCCCGAGCCTAGCACACAGAACTCGATGGCCGCCGGGCGCCGAACCTGACTATACCTCGGGCCGCGCTCGGTAGCGTTGAGCTAGCCGAGCCTTCAAGCTACGCCGAATCGATGCCCGACGCCGCGGTCGATACTCCGTTGCTCGAAAGGATGAGCGCCACGCTCATGCCTGAGCTCCGGACTTATTTGGATCGACACAAACGGACCGTCATGGACATGGTCGCCACCGGCGGCCCGGAGGCCGGGATCGCGGCGAGCGAATGCTACGCAAAATCCGTCGATGGCCTGTTGTCCTCGCTGTTCCATGCGGCGCGCGGCGCCATGACGGCCGATGGCACCTGGCAGCCGGTGTCCCTCGCCGCCGTCGGCAGCTACGGACGGGGCGCGCTGGCATTGCACAGCGATCTCGACGTCCGGCTCTTGTGTGAGGGCAACGCGGAAAAAGCGAGTCCGATAGCCGAGGCGCTGCTGTACCCGCTCTGGGACTCGGGGCTCAGCATCGGCCACCAGGTGGTCAACGTGGAAGACGTGCTCGAGCTCGCTCGAGAGGATCTCCCGACCGCGACTTCGCTGCTCGACTGGCGCGTGATCGCCGGCAAGAGCGCGAGCTCGCGCGCGATGATGGCCAGGAGTCAGGAGGGCCTGTTCGGCGCGGCCAACATCGTCGGCTTTCTCGAGCGCCTGGATGCTCAGGCGGTTCGCCGCCACGATCGTTTCGGTGGCTCGGTGTTCTTGCTCGAGCCGGACGTCAAGCACGGGGAAGGCGGGGTGCGCGACCTCGACATCGTTCACTGGGTGGCCCGCGCGCGGTGGGGCGTCACCAATATTCGAGAGCTCGTGCGCCTCGGCGTGCTCGTGCCCCGCGAGTTCAAAACGATCGACGCGGCCCAGAACATGCTGTTTCGCGTTCGCAACGTGTTGCACCTGAACGCGGGTCGCCGCTCGGACCGGCTGAGCTTCGATCAGCAAGAGCAAGTCGCGGAAAAGCTCGGATACGGCTCGAAAGGCCCCGACATCGAGCGGTTCATGAGCGACTACTACCGGCACGCTCGAGAAATGGCGCGTGCCCGCGAGTTGATCGTCGCCCGCGCCGTTCCTCCGCCGACCCGAAAACCCACCGAAAGGAATCTCGCCGGCGGGCTCAAGACGAGCAACGATCAGATGAGCTTTCAGGACCGGGCCGCGCTGGAAGAAGATCCGGCGCTGGCGCTGCGCATCTACGACGAGGCCGTCCGCCGCGAGCTGCCGATCCTTCCGTTCGCGAGATCGACCATCGCTCAGGCGGTGCGGAGCCCCGAGTTCTGCGAGAAGCTCCGCGCGAGCGCCGAGGCGAGCGAGCGGTTCGTGCGGCTGGCCACGACGTCGAAGGAGACGCGCTTCAAGCGGGGAAGCGTGCTCGGCGAGCTTCACGACGTCGGGCTGCTCTTGGCGATGGTGCCCGAGTTCGCGCCGGTCGTCGGCCGCGTCCATCACGACATCTATCACGTGTACACCGTCGACGTTCACTCGGTGAAAGCGGTCGACAAGCTGCGGGCGCTGTGTCGTGGAGACTTCGGTGGAGAGCATCCGCTCGCGTGCCGTCTGGCCGCGGAGGTGTCGAGGCCTCGTATCCTCTTTTTGGCGACACTGCTGCACGACATCGGCAAGGACCTCGGCGGGAAGAACCACGCCGAGCGCGGCGTCGAGCTCGCCGCCGTCATCCTCGGTCGCCTCGGGCTGCCGGAAGAAGAGATTGCTGCGGTGCAGCACCTCGTTCTCCACCACCTGAAAATGTATCACGTCGCCACCCGGCGAGACGTCGACGACCCGAAGACGCTCGAAGAGTTCTGCGCGATCGTGGAAGGGAGCGAGGGTCTTCGAGACCTCTACCTCTTGACGGTGGCCGACGTGTCGACGACGAGCCCCGAAGCGTTCACGACCTGGAAAGCGCGCATGATGGACGACCTCTATCGAGGGGCGCAGCGCTTCTTGAACGAGGGGGCCCAGGACCGCGCCGAAGGAGAGCGCGCCGAGGCGCTTCGTGCTCGGGTGCGGGAGCGCTGGACCGGCGATGCGGCGTCGCTCGACGGGCTGCTCTCGAGCATGCCGGTTCGTTATCTCTACGCTAACGACGCCGAGTCGATCGTGCAGCACGCGGAGTTCGTCAACGCAGCGCCGATCGGTGGGGTGAGCGTCGCCATTCTCGAGACGGACGATCCGTACGTCGAGCTCGCGGTGACCGCCGACGATCGCCCGGGGCTGCTTGCTCACATCACCGCCGCCTTTGCCGCTGCTCGCCTCAAGGTCGTCGGTGGGCAGATTTATTCCTGGGCCGATGGCGCCGGACGCGGGCGAGCGCTCGACATGTTCTGGGTCCGGAGCGGCCAGTCCGTCGAAGCGGCGCACCAGCTGCTGCCCCGGATCAAGCGCGATCTCGAAGCGCTGCTGTCCGGCGAGGCGAAAGCGAAAGATCTCGTCAAGGTGAGCCAAAAACCCGACTGGTCGCGTCGATCAGCACCACCGGTGAAACCGCGGGTATCGGTCGACAACCGGTGCGCCACGTCGCACACGGTCATCGAGGTAATGACGCGCGATCGTGTGGGCTTGTTGCATACTCTCGCCAACACGCTGCTCGAGGAATGGCTCATCATCGATCTGGCGAAAATCAACACCGAGGGGAATCGCGTCGCTGACGTTTTTTACGTGACCGACGCCGACGGAGCCAAGGTGACCGACCCCGTTCGCATCGAACGCCTCGAATCGGCGATTCACCGAGCGATATCCACCACGGAGGGCGAAACGTCATGAGCGCGAGGCAAGGAATGCGAGCAGTGGGTGCGGCTGTGGTGTTGGTGTGGACCTTTGGGTCGGGCTGCGGCGGGCCGCCTCCGGCCCCCGAAGCGCCGCCGACCGAGAAAACCACCCCAGAGCCAGCGGGAGACGTGGCGACAGCGTCGAGCGCCAAGGTGCAAGAGGGTATCGACGCCATCCAAGCCGGCGACTACTCCGCGGCGAAGGCGGCCCTCGAAGAAGCGCACACCGCCGATCCGAAGGACGCGCAAGCCGCGTTCTATCTCGGCGTCGCGCTGCAGAACCTCGACGATCCCGAAGGGGCCATGGCCAAGTACCAGGCCGCCCTCGACAACGATCCGAAGCTGCTCGAAGCCATCGTCAACTTGAGCGGCATGCTGCTCGACGTGAAGAACCAGCCGGACGAGGCCCTCGCGCTCATCGAAAAGGGTCTCGCCATCGACGCGAAGAATCCCGACCTGCACCGCAACAAGGCCCTCGCACTCTACGACAAGAAGGACGTGAACGGCGCGCTGCAAGCGCTCACGCCCGCCCTCGAGCTACAACCCGACGACGCGGAGCTCCGGTTCATGCGCGCGGGCCTCTTGGCGCACACGAAAAAACGGGACGAAGCGATCGCCGAGCTCCAGAAGATCGAGCTGGCCGACGCCGATATCTCCGGCCGCGTGGCGAACATGTACCGCCAGCTCAAAGACAACGCGGGCTGTGTGGCCGCGTTCGACAAGGCGATCGGGTTCAAGCCGAGCTCGGTGCTGCACGTGAAGCGCGGTCTTTGCAAGAAGGGCCTCAAAGACGCCGCCGGCGAAAAGGCCGACTACGAAAAGGCGCTCGAGCTCGATCCCAACGATGCTTTTGCCCACATGTATCTCGGGCATCATCTGTGCGCGGCCGGCGACAAGAAGGGTGGCCAAGCGTCGTTCAAGAAAGCGCTCGAGGTCGGCAAGGGCGACCGGTTCAAGGATCAGGTCACCAAGGCCGCGGCCAAGTGCAAGTGAAGCGCGGCTGAGCCGACGCTTTCAGAGAAGGCGTTCGAGCAACCGATCGAGGTCGTCGAGACTCGAGTAGTGAATCGCGACCTGACCCTTGCCCTTGCGATCTTTGACCTCGACCTTGGTGCCGAGCTTGCGGGCGAGCCGCTCCTCCAGGTCGCGCACCGAGGGCGATTTGCCTTGGCTGGATCCTTTGCCGCTGGCGCTCTTCTGGCTGCGAACGAGCGCCTCGGTCTGACGAACGCTGAGCTTGCCGCGGATCACCTTGTCCGCCACGGCGTTCATCGTGCGTTGGTCCGGCGCGCCGAGTAGCGCGCGAGCGTGCCCTTCGCTGAGATCCCCGTGCACGACGAGGCCGCGAATTTTCTCCGGCAGTTTGAGTAGGCGGAGCGCGTTGGAGATGGTCGAGCGGTCCTTACCGACGCGTTCGGCGAGATCTTCTTGCGAATAGCCGTGGTCGGCGACCAGTCGGTCGAGGGCTTCGGCGAGTTCGATGGCGTTCAGGTCTTCGCGCTGAATGTTCTCGATGAGAGCCAGCTCGAACGCTTCTTTGGGAGACAGGTCGCGAACGATGACGGGAACCTCGAGCACGCCAGCGCGCTGGCACGCGCGCCACCGTCGCTCGCCGGCGATGAGCTCGAACTGGTCCCCGCCCCGGAGTCGACGGACGACGACCGGCTCGATGAGACCGTGCTCGCGAATCGATTGGGCCAGCTCGTCGAGCTTTTCGGTGTCGAAGTGACGGCGGGGTTGGTCTTTCTGCGGTTGGATCTTTTCGATGGCGCACCGAAACAACGAGCCGTCTTCGCCCTGGCTCGTCGGCACTGGAGCAGCTGGCGCGGGGGCGCGCGAAGGAAGAAGCGCGTCGAGCCCGCGACCGAGCCCTCGTTTGGCGGTGCTCACGGATTGGCCTCGATGAGCTCGCGGGCCAGGCTGAGGTAGCCCTGCGCCCCCTTGCACTGCACGTCGTACAGCAACACGGGCTTGCCGTGCGAAGGCGCCTCGCTCAGCCGCACGTTTCTCGGAATGACCGTGTCGAACACATGAAAGTGTTTTCGCACCTGGTCGGCGACTTGGTGGGCCAGTCGGTTTCGCGGATCCCACATCGTGAGCACGATGCCTTCGACCTCGAGCCCGGGATTCAACGATTCTTTCACGCGGTCGATGGTCGCCATCAGATAGGTGATGCCTTCGAGCGCGTAGTACTCGGGTTGGAGCGGCACCACCACTCGGTCCGCCGCCGCCAGCACGTTCAGGGTCAGCACCCCGAGGGAAGGGGGCGAGTCGATGACGATGTAGTCGTACTTGTCCGTGGCTTCGGACTCGTCGAACAGGCGGCGCAAGTGAGTCCCGCGCTCTTCTTCGAACAGCTCGTACTCGACCGCGGTCAAGTCCTGGCTCGCGGGTGCGACGTCGAGCGTGGCGATCGCGGTCTTGACGATGACGTCGGCGAATGACGACGAGCCGATGAGTGCGTCGTAGATCGTTCGCTCGGCGGAGCGCGGCGCGATGCCGACACCGCTCGACGCATTCGCCTGCGGATCGAGATCGACCAGCAGCGTTTTCTTTTCCGCCGCAGCGAGACTCGCCGCGAGGTTGACCGCGGTCGTCGTTTTTCCGACGCCACCTTTTTGGTTCGCGATCGCGATGCGTTTGGGTCGTGTCACGTCAGGGAGTTTCGCCAGCACCCTCTTATCGAAATCGCCGGAGCGTCTCTCACTTTCTTGGTCAGGCCCAGGCCGTGTCGTAGGGTGTAGGCAGATGTAGGTGCAGGTAGGTGAAGGTGAGTAACAACGAATCAGAAGGGCCCAGCGCCCACAAGCTTGGTCTCCGTCGCGCGCTCCGGCCGGAGCCGGATCGTCCGAGCACGGATCGAATCCTTCGGGAGTTCTTCCTGCCGAGCCCGCCACCGAGCCGCGAGCGCTCGAGCATTCGCCAGCTTCGGCTGGCAGGTCGCGAGTACGCCACCGCGGGCACCAAACCTCGCTGAGCTTCTGGGGGGCGTCTGCTGCTCCCCGCCGTTTGCTGACACAGCCCCTCTTTTTCCGAGCTGCTTAACCACCGAGGAGACACGCATGGCAGGCCCCCGAGGATTCAGAACGTACGACGACTTCGAGCGCCAAGAGATCCGCCCCGGTTTGCGGATCGGCTGGACGTTGGACGACGTCGAAGCTGCAGATCAGAGCGATATCGACCTTTCCGCCGACCCTTTCGAGGCGATGCTCGACGCGCACTCGGAAGCTGCGGACAACCACGACGACGACGAGGACGACGAATAGCGACTTTCCGACTCTAACTTGGCTTCTGTCCCCTCCCGGGGACCCCTGGGCTCCCGTGGACTGCCTCCCACGGGAGCCTCTTCTTATTTGGTGTCACCCGGCCGTTTGGGCTGAGCGGCGAGCCCGGTTGGCCCCAGCGGCCTTGACCCCAAATCCCGTGCGTGGCACTTCGAGCCGCCGCCATGCAGGTCACCGTCAACAAGTTGAGCCCCGTGTTGGTCGAGCTCGATATCGAAGTCGAAGCAGACCGCGTCAAGAGTGAGCTCGACAAGGCCTACGGTGCGCTCAGCAAGAGCGCCCGCATCCGCGGCTTCCGGCCGGGCAAGGCGCCCCGCAGGATCATTCGCAGCATGTTCGGTGCTCGTGTCGCCGCCGACGTCGCGCAACGCCTCGTCGATGAGACCTACCCCGAAGCCATCAGCGGCCAGTCGGTTCAGCCGGTTTCGAACCCCGCCTTCGAGCCGAAGAAGCTCGTGGAGAACGAGCCCTTCAGCTACAAGGCGCGCGTCGAGATCGTCCCCGCCGTGGAGAAGGTGGAGTACGCGGGCCTCGAAGCCAAGCGTCCCAAGACTGACGTCACCGACGAGCAGCTCGCCCAGGAGCTCGAGCAAATTCGCAAAGACAACGCGACCCTCGAACCCCCAAAGAAAGCGCGGGAGGCGAAAAAAGAAGACGTCGTCACCATCGACTTCGAGGTCAGCGTCGGTGGCAAGGACGTCGAAGACGCCGGCGCCGAAGACTTTCAGGTCGAGCTCGGTGGCGGTCAGCTGATCAAGGACATCGACGAGGCGCTGTTCGGTTGCAACGTCGGCGACTCGGTCGAGGTCGACATCGACTTGCCCGAAGCGCACCCGCACCCGGATCTCAAAGGCAAGACCGCGACCTTCCACGTCACGATCAAAGATCTCAAGGAGCGGGTCTTGCCCGAGCTCGACGACGAGTTCGCCAAGGACATTGGCGAGTTCGAGGATCTCGATGCGCTCAAAAAGGACGTCAAAGAGCAGATCGCCAAGCGCCACAAGGAGGCCGCGGAGAACTCGGTAGCCGAGCAGCTCGTACAGCAGCTAGTTCAGAAGAACCCCATCCCGCTGCCGCCCACCCTGGTCGAGCGCCAGAACCGGCTCACCGAGCAGGAAGTGATTCAGCAAGCCCGCCGCCAGGGGCAGACCGGCGGCAAGGTCAGCGACGAGCTCAAGGCGAAGATCCGCGCCGACAGCGAGGTGAAAGTCCGCGCTGGGCTCCTCATGGCGGAGATCGCCAAGGCCGAAAAGATCCAAATCGGCGACGAGCAGATCGAAGAGGGCCTTCAGGAATTGGCTGAGCAGACGGGGAAGAACGTCGCGAAACTACGGGTTGAATACCGGGATCAGAAAAAGCGAGAGATGCTGATCGGCATGATTCTGGAAAACAAGGTACTCGACATCATCGAAGCGCAGGCCAAGATTACCGACGAGAAGTGAGGGCCCATTGATCAAGCGACCCGAAACCCGCCGCCAGGCGCTCGAAGTCCTCGAAAAGAGCGAGGTCCGTGACCGTCTTCAGGCCGAACCGACCCAAAACAACATCATTTACCCGCACGTCGTCGAGACGACGCACCGCGGGGAGCGCACCTGGGACATCTTCAGCCGCCTCTTGAAAGACCGCATCGTCTTTCTGGGCAGCCAGGTGGACGACGATGTTGCCAACATCATCATCGCGCAGTTTCTCTTTCTGGAAAGCGAAGATCCGGACAAAGACATCCAGCTTTACGTGAACTCTCCCGGGGGCGTCGTGACCGCTGGTTTGGCGATTTACGACACGATGCAGTACGTGCGCTGCGTGGTTTCGACGATCTGCATCGGCCAGGCGGCCAGCATGGGCGCCCTCTTGCTCGGAGCGGGTGAGAAGGGCAGCCGGTACGCCCTGCCGCACTGCCGAGTGATGATTCACCAGCCGCTCGGTGGCGCCCGGGGCCAGGCCACCGACATCGAGATTCAGGCCCGCGAAATCAGGCACTTGAAGGACGTCGTGACCGATATCCTGGTGGATGCCACCGGCAAGGACCGGGACGACATCGTCAAGGACATCGAGCGTGATTTCTACATGAGCGCCGGCGCGGCCAAGGAATATGGCTTGATCGACGAAATCTTCACGCCGAAAGAGCGGGAGAAGAAAAAAGACTGAGGGTTTCTCCCTGTGAGGCCGGCCACTTAAGCGCCTCGGCGACATCGCCGTTTCTTGCTAGGTGACGGGCTTCGCCTTAGACTTTCGGTGTTATTCCGCAGGGTAACGCATGGAAAGACGTCGCGACGACTCCAACGGAAACCTTTGCTGCTCCTTCTGTGGGAAATCACAGAAGGAAGTAAAGAAGCTCATCGCAGGGCCGACGGTCTACATCTGCGACGAGTGCATCGCCCTTTGTAACGACATCATCGCGGAAGAGGTCGAGAAGGACGAGCCCTACGCCGGCTCGGATCCGATGCCGAAGCCGTCGGAGATCAAGGTGATCCTCGATGACTACGTGGTGGGGCAGGAGCGCGCCAAGAAGATCCTCTCGGTCGCGGTCTACAACCACTACAAGCGCATCGACAGCAAAGTCGCCGCCGACGACGTCGAGCTCAGCAAGAGCAACATCCTCTTGCTCGGCCCGACCGGTAGCGGAAAGACGCTGCTCGCGCAGACGCTGGCGAAGATCCTCAAGGTCCCGTTCGCCATCGCGGACGCGACGACGCTCACCGAAGCCGGCTACGTCGGCGAGGACGTCGAGAACATCATCGTGCAGCTTCTGCAAAACGCCGATCACGACGTCGAGCGAGCTCAGCGCGGCATCGTCTACATCGACGAAATAGACAAGATCAGCCGCAAGAGCGACAACCCCTCGATCACCCGTGACGTGTCCGGCGAGGGCGTGCAGCAGGCTCTTTTGAAGATCATCGAGGGCACCGTCGCCAACGTTCCCCCGAAGGGCGGGCGCAAGCATCCGCAGCAGGACTTTCTGCAAATAGACACGACCAACATCCTGTTCATCTGCGGCGGGGCGTTCGTCGGACTCGACTCCATCATCCAGCGTCGTCTGGGCCAGTCGCGGCTCGGTTTCGGCGCGGACATCCAGAGCAAGGACGAGTTCAAGCTCGGCGAGCTGCTCGAGCAGGTTCAGCCCGAAGATTTGCTGAAGTTCGGCCTCATTCCCGAGTTCATCGGGCGGCTGCCGGTGCTGGCCACCCTGCACGAGCTCACCGAGGCGGCCCTCATCGACATCCTGACCACCCCGAAGAACAGCCTGACCAAGCAGTTCCAAAAGCTGTTCGAGATGGACGGCGTCAAGTGCAAGTTCAGCAAGGGCGCGCTCGAAGCGGTGAGCCGAAAAGCCATCGAACGCGAGAGCGGAGCGCGTGGCCTCCGAGCCATCCTCGAAGAGTCGATGCTCGAGATCATGTACGACATCCCCTCCAAGGGCGGGATCAAGGAGATCGTCGTCAACGAGGAAGTGATCACGAAACGCGAGATGCCCCTCATCGTCTACGAGAAAGAAGCCGAGCTCGCTTGAGGCGGGATCGCACCGGACCGCGTTTTTCCTGCTCATTCAGGCTTCGCGCTGCGCCCCCGGGATTCCCTGAGTGCGATTTGCCCCGTGGGCCCTATATTAGGTCTCGACCAGCCATATGTTCTTCAAGAACGAAAATGAAAAAGCGACTCCAGTGAGGCGCACGCTTCCCGCGTTGCCCCTTCGCGACATCATCGTCTTCCCCCACATGGTCTCGCAGCTCTTCGTTGGGCGAGAGAAGAGCATTGCTGCTCTCGACGACGCCATGCGACGCGACAAGGAGATCTTCCTCGCCGCGCAAAAGAACGCGAAGACCAACGACCCGTCGCCGGACGACATCTACACCGTCGGCACCATCGGCGCGGTCATCCAGCTGCTCCGGCTCGCCGACGGCACGGTCAAGGTGCTCGTCGAAGGTCGCCAGCGCGCCAAGATCCGCCGGTTCGCCGAGACCCACGACTTTTTCCTCGTCGACGTCGAAGAGATCCACGAGACCGTGGAAAAAGACGTCGAGGTCGAGGCGCTCATCCGCAGCGTGCAGAGCACCTTCGAGGTCTACGTGAAGCTGAACAAAAAGGTTCAGCCCGAGGTCCTGATGAGCGTGCAGAGCATCGACGATCCGTCGAAACTCAGCGACACCATCGCGGCCAACCTGCCCACCATCAAGCTCGCCGACCGGCAGAGCCTTTTGGAGATGAGCGAAGCGAAGAAGCGCCTCGAGCGCCTCTACGAGCTGATGCAGGCAGAGATCGAGATCCTTCAGGTCGAGAAGAAGATCCGCTCCCGGGTCAAGAAGCAGATGGAGAAGACCCAGAAGGAGTACTACCTGAACGAGCAGATGCAGGCGATCCAGAAGGAGCTGGGTGGCGGCGAGCGCGACGAGTTCAAGAGCGAGATCCACGAGATCGAAGAGCAGCTCAAGAGCAAGCGCATGAGTGAAGAGGGGCAGGCGAAGGTCAAAAAAGAGCTCAAGAAGCTCAAGATGATGCACCCCACCTCCGCCGAGGCCACCGTCGTCCGCAACTACATCGACTGGATCCTCTCGCTGCCATGGTTCGAGAAGACGGAAGAGCGGTTCGACATCGCCGAGGCCGAGAAGATCCTCGACGAAGATCACTACGGCTTGAAGAAGCCGAAAGAGCGCATCGTCGAGTACCTGGCCGTTCAGGCGCTGACGAAGAAGCTCAAGGGACCGATTTTGTGCTTCGTCGGCCCCCCCGGCGTCGGCAAAACCAGCATCGCCAAGAGCATCTCGCGCGCCACGGGGCGAAAGTTCGTCCGGCTGAGCCTAGGCGGCGTGCGCGACGAGGCGGAAATTCGGGGCCATCGCCGCACGTACATCGGCGCGCTCCCCGGCAAGATCATCCAGAGCCTCAAGAAGGCCGACACCAACAACCCCGTCTTCCTGCTCGACGAAGTCGACAAGATGAGCACGGATTTTCGTGGTGATCCGGCCGCCGCGCTGCTCGAGGTGCTGGATCCGGAGCAGAACAACACGTTCAACGACCACTATCTCGATCTCGACTACGACCTCAGCGACGTGATGTTCCTGACCACGGCGAACACCCTGAGCGGCATTCCGATCCCGCTTCAGGATCGCATGGAAATCATCGAACTCAGTAGCTACACCGAGTTCGAGAAGCTCAACATCGCCCAGCGCTACCTGGTGCCGCGCCAGAAGAAAGAGTGCGGTCTCGAAGAGGTCGACTTCACGATCAGCGAAAACGCGATCCGAACGACCATCCACCACTACACGAAGGAAGCCGGCGTCCGGAACCTCGAGCGAGAGGTCTCGAGCCTCTGCCGCAAGGCCGCGCTTCAGGTGGTCAAAGAGGGCAAAGAGAAGACCATCATGGTCAAGGGTACGGACATCCCGAAGTACCTCGGGGTGCCCAAGTACCGGCTCGGCAAGAAGGAGCACGAGGACCACATCGGGCTCACCCACGGCCTCTCGGTGAGCGACCACGGTGGCGACATTCTCGATTGCGAGGTCGCGGTCATCCCCGGCAAGGGCAAGCTCGTCATCACCGGCCTTCTGGAAAAGGGCATGGAAGAGAGCGCGCAAGCGGCGATGAGCTACATCCGCTCGCGCGCCGGCGTGCTCCAGCTCGACACGGATTTTTATCAGAAGGTGGACGTGCACGTTCACTTCCCGGACTTCGTGCGTAAAGACGGCCCGAGCGCCGGTGTCACGATGGCGACGAGCATCGCGAGCGCGCTCACGCGCATTCCGGTGCGAAACGACATCGCCATGACCGGCGAGCTGACCCTGCGCGGTCGTGTCATGCCCATCGGTGGCCTCAAAGAGAAGCTGCTCGCCGCTCACCGTGGCGACATCAAGACGGTCTTGGTGCCGAAGGACAATCGCAAGGATCTGCGCGAGGTTCCGCGGCGGGTGCTCAAGGCGCTCCGCGTGGTGCTCATCGATCACATGGACGACGTGCTCCGCGAAGCGCTCGTGCTCGACGACGCCGAACGGCTCTTCGGCGAGCGAAAGCTCAAGATGGAGTACCGAGACGGTGAGTTCTTCAGCGAAGACACGCCGCCGCCGCCCGCCGCGCCGCCGACGGAAGTCCCCGGCGAGCGCCCCGGGGTCTAGACTGCTCACCGGGCGGGTAGCTCAGTGGTAGAGCGCTGGCCTTACAAGCCGGACGTCGCAGGTTCGACCCCTGTCCCGCCCACTGTCTCTGGCGTGTGCCGGCCGTTCGCGCCCGGTGTTCGTCGCGTGCCGCCTCGTTCAACGTGCGCGGTCTGATTCGGCGAGGGCGCGGCCGAGCAACCCGGAGACACCGAGAGTTTCTGCCCAGTGCTCGAGGTAGGTGGCGTCGAGTCGTTCGCCCTGAACCTTGAGCACCCCCAGGACGTCGAGCCACTGTCGTTCGGAGGATTCTCCTCCTTTTTTGTACCAATCGAGCTTCTGAATGACGATGTCTTCTGCGCTGCAGATCCAGACATCCCGTGGTGGTGTTCCGAGGGGCACCGCTTTCCGTCTGGAAAGCTCTGACTCCATGAGGGGACTGCGATCCGCGATGAAGATGTCTATCTTGTACATGCTCGACAAGTGAACGATGTTGAACGAAGCGCGGCGTTGGATCGCGTCGAGGATCATCTCTCGGTCGATGTAAAAATCGTTTTTCAACCTCGCGACGAGATCGTCGACGCGCTTGCCCGGAAGAACCACCACCATGTCGATGTCGTTCGTCGAGCGGGGAACGCCATGCAACGAGCTGGCGACGGACCCGCCGACGACGTAGCTCAGGCCAAGCTCGTCGAGGGCCGCGGTCACCACGAGCGTCACCGCGATCGGCTCGGCCAGGCTCATCGTCCTTCTTTGTCGGGATCCCAGCCGAAGGCTCGGATCATGGTTTCCGAGTCCAGCCACAGGGAGGCGAGGCGCAGTCGCAGCTCCCGTTCGGGGAGCTTGCCGTGGCGCTGCTCGATGCCGGCGGCGGCGACCTGGAGCACCATTTCGTTGAGCTCTTGCACGCGTGCGAACTTCTGGGCGGGGCTCATCGCTCGGTAGCCCTCGATCATGAGGGATTCGACCTCGGGATCGGTGTCCGACGGCATCTACGGAACCCTAACCCCGTGGGCACGTGGCGGCACCGGGGGAGGGCGCTCGGGGACGATTCAGGCTGCTCCGCCTGGTTTGGCGCTGGACGTTGACGCGTGCGCGCTCGCGTGAAAAGTCGCTGTTCGATGGAGGCGGAGCCGCTCGCGGGACGATATCGATTCACCGGGGCGCATTCGCTCAAGGGCAGCACTCCGACGTGGCTCGCCCTCGACGAGAAGAGCGGCGACCGGGTGATCGCCTCGGCGCTTCCGATCGCACGGGTCGCGGCGCTCGAGGGGGTCGTGGGGCTCAAGCACGATCGCCTCGCGGCGATCATCGAGCTGATTCACGAGCCGAAGTCCGAGCAGCTCCCGAAGGAGGCGCGAACCAAGAAGTACGGCGCCGTCGCGGTGGCGGAGTTCGTCAAGGGGAAATCGCTCGCGGAGACGCTGAAGGGCGGGGCGCTCGATCCGCGCCAAGCGGTGGAATGCGCCGGGGCCATGGCCGCAGCGATTTCGACTCTGCAGGGCGTCGGCGGTGTGCACGGGGCGATTTCCCCGCGCAACGTGGTGTTCAAAGCGGTCGACCGAAAGGGATCGGTGCTGGTGCAGCTCGTGTCGCCGGCGAGCGCGGCCTATTGCTCACCCGAGCGCATCAAGGGCGGTGGGCCGAGCGGAGAGGACGACGTCTGGGCGCTCCACGCGACGCTCTACGCTGCAGTCACCGGTCGCGGTCCGTTCGAGGGCAAGAACCGCGACGAGCTGCTCGAGCGGATGAAAGAACCGCCGAAGCGGCTTTCCGAGTACTTTCTGGATGACGACGAGCTGCAAGGGATCCTGGATCGCGGGCTCGACATGGATCCCGAAAAGCGCTGCACCGAGGTGGGTGAGCTCGAGCGCGCGGTCAGCGAATGGCTGCGGGCGCGCTCGGCGCCCCCCTCGGCTCCGCACTTTCGGCGCCCGCGGGATCCGAAGTCGGATCGACCCGTCGTGCCGTCGATTTTACCGTCGATGCCGCCGACGGCCCCCTCGCTCCCGCCCATGCCGTTTCCGCCGGACGGCAAGGTTCCGAAGACTCCGTCGGCGCCGCCGGACGGCAAGGTTCCGAAGACTCCGTCGGCCCCGCCGTCGTCACCGCGCTCTTCACCATCGTCGCCGCCGGCCTCTCCCTCGGAGCCGGTGCTGCCGCCTAGCTCACCGCCGAGCCCGCTCGATCTCCCAAGACCCCCGGGCCTCGCGGCGCCTCCGGGTTTCGTCGCCGATGCCGGCACCGATGTCAGCGAACGGATCAGCCCGTCGGACGTGCTTCGCGATGCCGTTGCCGACGCGCAACCCGCGAGCCAGCCGCCCTCGACACCACCGGGCTCGACTGGCGCGAAAGCCGCCGTCGCCAGCGCCGCACCGCCGAGCGCGCCGGCGCCGGTCCCGGTGGCGCAGAAAACCGGTCCCGGAAAACTGGTGATCGGGCTGGTCGTTCTGATCCTCATCGGGATCGGTGTGGCGTCCTACTTGTCGAGCAGGAAAAACGTCGAGCGATCTCCAGAACTGCCCACGCCGACGTCCGAGTCGAAATCCGGATCGTCGAAAACCGTCAAAAAAAACTCTGGTCCCGCATCCACCGCGGAAAGTGCGACGGGAGGCGACGCCGGCGCGAAGACGGAAGATTCGGCCGCCGCCGAGAGCACTGACGCGGGTGCGGTGGAGCAAACCGATGGGGGATCGGCACCGACCGGCACCGCGACCACGGGAGCCGCGATGACGCTCGAAGAGCAAGGTGCCTGCGTCCGGAGCTACTTTCAGGAAGGCACTTTCAAGGGCGACGAGACGTTCCCCTTCTTGTGCGAGGACGAAGACTTTCGCGGGATCGTCTCGCAGATCTATCGCTCGGTGGTGACGGCGGGCAAGGGGAAGATCACCGCGGGCATGACCGAATGGGCGCAGCTCGGCTGGTACGAGCTCGGCGTGGGCGCTTTCGTTCGGACCGGCTGTTGCCCCGCGAGCACGCCCCCGCCGAACCTGCCGAAGACCGGGGGGCCATGTCAGACCATGTCGGAGATGCTCCAAGCCGTCGCGACCGACCAGAAGAAGAGCCCCGAAGAGCTCGCGAACGATTTTGGCTCGACGATTCGCTGCTACTACTCGAGCGGCGTGGCGAGGCCGTACAACTACAAGAAGCAGCCGTACACGCACGAAACGCAGATCTTCAAAGGATTCGTCGAGCGCGTGCACGCGAAGCGCGCCGCCAAGAAGTGATCCCTCAGCGGATCTGTCGATAAAAGCGCGCGAGGGTGTCCGGGCTGGCGCCCGCGGCGTAGAGCAGCGGGTAGGCGTTGACGAGCGCGGTGTCACGCAGCGGGTGCGCGAGAAAACGCCGACCGGACACCGCGACACTTTTCGGGACGACGCGGAGTTTGCCGATGTCGGCGAGCCGTCGGGACAGCTCGATGTCCTCCATCAGCGCAATCTCGGGGTAGCCGCCCACGCTATCGAACGCCTCGCGGCGCACGAAGATGGCTTGATCGCCGTAGGGGATGCGGGCGTACCGGGAGCGGATGTCGGCGAGGTGAAGCCACGGGGACGGGCGGCGGTGGCCGTCGCCATCGTCCGTCGTCCACGTTCGGAAGGCGCCGGCCACGACGCCGGGCTGGGCGAGGGTCGAGCGGATCCACCACGCCGCGTCACCAGGGAGCTCGACGTCGGCGTGCAGAAACACGAGCGCATGGCCGCGGGCTCGGTGAGCGCCGGCGTTCATCTGCCGAGCGCGTCCACGGGGGGAGGTGACGAGCGTGGCGTGGGGATGAGCCCGAACGATGTCGCCCGTCTGGTCGCCGCTCCCGCCGTCGACGACGAGGATCTCCTCGAGCCCCGGGATCGCCGCCAAGCGGTCGAGGCACCGCTCGATGCGTGCGCCCTCGTTGAGGGTGGGCACGACGACGCTCAGCAAGAGCTCGCCCGGGACGGCCGAGGGGTACGCGCGCATGAGCGCGTGCCGAGGGCGCGCGCCGTCTCGGGGGCGCTGACGGTGCCGGAGTCGAGATCGGTACGGAGCCGTTCGAGATCGGCAGGCACGTCGACGTCGTACCATTGCTCGAGCTCGGCGACCTCGATGCCGCGGGCTTCGAGCCGCTCGACCGTGCGCGCGAGCGTATTGCTCGAGCTCCAGGGCAGTCCCGCCAGCAGCCCCACCGGGCAATGGCGAAGCCCAATCAGGTAGTAGCCGCCGTCGGCGCAAGGTCCGATGACCGAATCGATGCCGCCGTCGAGCAATCGAACGGCCTCGGTGATGAGGCGAGGTGGCATGCCGGGCGAGTCGGTGCCGACCGCCAGTGTCCACGGACTCGACTCGAGGCCACGGCGAAAGGTCCGCTCGAGCCGTTCGCCCAGATCACCGTTGCCTTGGGGCCAAATCGCCGGGGCAGGGCAGAGCGCGGGCAGATGCTCCGGCGATCCAGCGAGCACGAGCGCCGGTCGACTGCCCACGCGGGCGGCGATCTGTGTCCAGGTATCGAGCAAAAAGGCACGAGCGAGCTCCGCCGCGGCGGCTTGGCCGATCGTCGTGGCGAGCCGAGTTTTCACGGCGCCTGGCTCTGGCGCCTTGGCCATGACGCAGATCGTTCCCGTGACTGTTCGCGAGGTGGTCACTCCGGTTCGGTGTCGGCCTTCGCGTCGCCGATGTCCTTGGCGAGCTCGCGGCGGGCGATGCGGGTGAGGATCACCGTCACGAGTAGCGTCGCTCCGAGGCCGCCCCAGTAGAGCACGGTCTGCGCCGTCCCCCCGTCGGGTCGGTTGCCGCTCACGATCTCGGTGGCGCTCGTGATGAGCGAGCCCAGGTAAACGAAGAGCGCCGTGCCCGGCAGCATCCCGATCGACGCCAGCACGTAGTCCCGGAGGCGCACCTTGGTCAGTCCGAGCGAGTAGTTCAGGAGGTTGAACGGAAAAACCGGAGAGAGACGCAAGAGCGCCACGATGCGGAATCCACTCTTGCCGATGGCATTGTCGATCGCCTGGAACCGAGCGTTGCCCTCCACCTTCTTGGCCACCCAATCGCGCGCAAAAAATCTCCCCACCAAGAACGCGATCGTCGCCGCCAACGTGGCCGTCGGAAACACGATCACCGTCCCCCACACCGGCCCGTAGGCAAACCCCGCCGCCAGTGTCACGAGCGATCCGGGCAGAAACAGCACCGCCGCCACGACGTAGACCCCCACGTAGATCGCCACGCCGAGCGCGCCCGCGTCCCGGATCCACTCCACCATCGCGAGGAGCCAGCGATCGACCGGCAACGTGAACCAAGCCACGCCGATCGCCACCGCCGCGACCACGGCCACGACCAACTTCAGCCGCCCACCACCCGACGGTTCGGCGTCGGCGACTGCGTCATCCACGGCGCACCGCCTCAGCCACCGCGCACCGCCTCAGCCGCCACGCCGTGCCTCAGCCGCCGCGCTGTGCCAGGGTCCAAGTTCACCATCGGGTCCGTTCTCTCATACGCGAGCTGGCCCCACCGGGTTACCGGCCCACCGGTGAGCCGGATCCGGCCGGATTTCAGGGATATTGAGCTGGGTGAGCGTGGGTGCTAGAACCCGTCCCCCTACCTAGGAGCGGTAGTTAAGTTGGTCATAACGCCGGCCTGTCACGCCGGAGGCCGCGGGTTCGAGTCCCGTCCGCTCCGCTGAAACGCCCGCCTTCGGCGGGTTGTCCCCTGCCCAGATCGAGCCACACCGGCTCGCTCTGGTACGCGCCCACCATCGCCGCTTGGCCGAGCAGGACCGGTGCGGTCGGTTGCACGGGTTGGATGACCGCGGGTTGCGGTCTCGCTGGGCGAGGCACCACTCGACGGGTATCTGTGCACGGCCGACTGTGCGGGTGAAGGCGGTTCGAATCTGACGGGAGACGTGGCCTTCGACCAGGCGTACGCCGTCGGTGGCCTTCCCCGCGACGTGGCCGTGCTTGCGCTGCAGGATGCGACCGTTCGCGCGGCCGTCCATCGACGCTTCCATGGCGTCAAGGGCGGAAACCCCGTCGGCTTCCAAGCCGGGTTCTTTGTCCACGGATCCGGACCCCGCCCCATCGCCCGGTGTCGCGGAGGAAGTCAGAGCGACAGCACCCATCGCGTGTCGAACTAGCGGCTCTGCAACGCTGACGCCGGCCGTCAAAGACGAGCCCAGCGGCGATTTCGGTTCCAGGACCTCGACGGTGTGCCGATACAGAGGGGAGCAAGGAGTGGCGATGCGCAAGGCGGTGATGTGGTCGGCGGGGCTCGGCGTGGCGGCGATGGTGACTTGGGCTCAGGCGCAGCCGCGGAGTGGGCCGCCTCGACCTGGTCGCGCGCCTGTCCGGCCGAACAAGGCGCCGACGGCGGCTCAGGCTTCCAGGGGTGCAGAAGTGGTCATCAGCGCTCGGCGCTTGTGGACGTCGAGCGCGTGGATGGATCCGATGAAGATGGCGGTCTCGAGCTCGCGTGATCGGATGACGTCTCTGCGTGGACACTCGAGAGGCTCCGGGGCGATCCTGGGGCTCACGATCCTGAAGGGGTTTCGCTACGACATCGACTGCAATTGGGACTGGGCGACGAACGACGGGACCATGCGCTTTGACGCTCGTTTCGTTCGCGGGGGCGACGTCGCCGTGCCGGTGACGCCCACGCTTCGCAGCGTGAAGCTCAGCGTGCCGCCGCAATCTCGGTCGACGAGCGACGCGCGCATCGAGCTCAAAGCCACGGCCACCCAGCCGTGGATACTGAAGTCGTGCAGCGTGAAGCGTACTCGCCGCTAGAAGATCTTTCGGCCATTCGAGCGGAACGGACTCGGAAGACTTCTCGAACGATCTTGGTGCGGGCAAATGAGCTCGGCGGTCACCCGGTGTACGTCGCGATCCACCAGGTGTTCCCGCCGCCGTCCCGGAAACCCGCCTGGCGCTCCTCGTACGGCTTGTCCGTGGGTGGAGCGATGGCAGTGGCGCCCTGTTCGATCGCACGGTTGTACACGGCGTCGACGTCTTCGACGTAGACGTACACGGCCGAGTGCCACGGCTCGACGTCGTCCGGAAGATCTCCGGCTTCCAGGACGACTACGCCGTCGCCGATTTGAAACGCCACGTGGACGGCTTCGGGCGAGAACTCGTGGCGTTCGAGCTCTTTTGCGTCGAAGACACCTTGTACGAAGGCCGCCAACGACAGCGGTCCCTGCAGATAGGGGCGGGCGGCTCCCTGTCCGTTGCGAACGTGCTTGCTCATGCGGGCGTTTCCTTTCAAGGCTTGGCGCCGGCCGTCGCGAGCTCGGGTCCGTGGCCGCCGCGGCGCAGCGGCTCGGCGGCGGGGGACTCTTGGTAGCGGCTCGGATCGGTCGTGTATTCGGCGTGGCCGTAGCTCGCGAGGCGGTCGTCGATTTTGCGGATGAGGATGTGGTCGGCGACGCGGCCTGCGAGGGGAATGTCCTGAACGACTCGGTAGGCCACTAGCCTCGGCACCAAGTAGAGGTTGGCGGCCGTGAACAGCGCGTAGTCGAGCGGTGAGGGCTCGACGCCCATCATCCGGGCTCGGTACTTGGTTTCTTCGTTCAAGAACGCCCGGGTGAAAAAGACCTTGGAGTAGCTCTTCTCGATGCGGTCGTAGAGCCGGCTCCGAAGCGAGCGGTCCCTCGGTAGATAGGCGGCCATCGTGGCGCGCACCAGCTCGCCGCAGGTTTCGTCGTCGTAGCCGTCCCGCAGGGTGGCGGTGTAGGTCATGATCGTGTCGACGATCTCGCGGGGAGTGCCCGGCAGGAGGTCTTCGGGCAATCCGAGCAGATGGCTCTGGTAGCGGCAGAGCTCGACGACGGCACGCTCCCGCTTGTTGAAGTGGGTGCGTCCTTCCTCCACCACTCGGAACGCTGTCGTGAAAGCCGGAATGGTCCCCGCCGGCATCTGGTCGACCTGGGGGATGGGAATTCCGTAGACGCTCACGTCCCATTTTTTCGAGCGCTTCAGCAGATTGAACCGGACCATCGAGTGCATCAGCCGCACGAGCGCTGCGGCTTTGAAGCCAGCGCCGAACCGCTTCAGCGCGCCGGGGAGCGTAGCCGTGGTGAAGAAGCTCGCCGTTTCTTTCACTCGCTGAACCGAGGACTGGCTGGAGAGTTGCCCGGTGAGCGCCATGGGCAGGCCCGAGTACTTGTTCATGAAGGTGGCGATGAACGCTCCGCGGATCGCGAAGGGCACGAGGTTCGCCAGCTGATTTCGTCCGTACCGAGCGCCGTCGTCCACCAGCTTCATGTCCAGCCAGTCGGGCTCGCGTCCCATCGAATCGAGGAAGCGCACGAGCTCGTCCGGTGGGTCATCGACGGCGTCGATGCCGTGCTCGCAGGCTTGGCGAAGCATGCCAATCAACCGCCGAAACCCGTACTCTGGAGTGAGGGCGGCGTAGGCATCGGCCACGCCATCGCCGAGCATGGTGTAGGCGAGGGCGCGCTGGACCCGGTCCTGGTCTCGAAGGATCGCGCCTCGGTATTTCGCGGCCATCTTCGGTGGAAGCAAGCTCGTATCGTCGGCTTCCCCGGCAAAGCGCTCCGGAACCACCGAGAAGTCGACGTCCCCGTAGAGTGAGGGGACGAGAGTCTTCTGAGCGGCGACCTGGTCCTTCAGGGCTTGGAGAGACGTAGCCACGTAGGTTGTATTAGTCGTCGCGGGCACAAAGGCGAGTGGTAATCGCCACGAATTCTCGTCGGAGGTTCTGCTAGTTCGCGCAGACGCCGCTCTGGCACGTCTTCATGCCGTTGCACACGAGACCGCAGGTTCCGCAGTTGTTGTTGTCCGTCTGGCGGTCGATGCAGACGCCCGGGGTGCACGCGAACAGGCCGGGTTTGCACTGGCATTGCGCCGATACGCAGTTCTCGGTCGCGGTGTTGCACACGTTTGGGCACGTGCCGCAGTGGAGCGGATTACTGAGGACGTCCACGCACCCGCTTCCGCAGTCGAGAGTGCCGCTCGGGCACTCGCAGGTGCCGCCGCGGCATTGCGAGCCGCCGGCGCAGACCGTGGTGCAGTCGCCGCAGTGCTGCTCGTCGGACCGCGTGTTGAAGCAACCGTCCGGGCACATGACGTAGAACTGAGCGTCGAATAGGTTGGGATCGCAGATGCACTGGCCGCTCTCGCAGAGCGAGTTCGTCCCGCACCGGGTGGTGCAGTTGCCGCAGGCGTTTTCGTTGAACTGGATGCCGGTACAGCCGTTGCCGCAGTCGAGGGTTCCTGGCGGGCACCGGCACGTGCCGCCGATGCAGTTGCCCTCGCAGCAGCCGAAGCCGTTCATGCATGCGTCGCCCAAAAAGCCGCAGCACGAGTCGCCGTCGCACGCCCCGCTACAACACTCGTGAGCGATGGCGCGGGTGCAGAAGGTTCCAGCGGGTCGGCACGAGCCGCCGCCGCCGGTCCCAGCGCCGCCGGTTCCACCGCCGGTCCCGGAAACCCCGCCGCTTCCGGACACTCCGCCGCCTCCCGATACTCCGCCAGTGCCCGAGCCGCCGAGCCCCCCGGCGCCGCCGGTCGACATCGAGCCGCCAGTCCCGCCATTGCCCCCCGTGGCGGCGCCTCCGCTGCCCCCGGTCCCGCCTCCGCTGCCCCCGCTCGCTGCCGAGCCGCCGTCCATCATCGGGGTTGCGGCGTCCGCCGAGGCTCCCGAGCTACCTCCGGTCGACTCCGATCCGCCGGAGCCCCCGCCACCACAGGCCAGGGGCAGGAGCGACGCCATGGCCAAGACTCCGACGAACCGTGCGTAAGACATCGTGCAAGAATACACCCCGGCGTGGGCGACGGCATCATAGAAGCGCACTACCCCGGCCGCATGGCGCGCTACGGCGACCTCTTTCTGGTCGACGCGCACGTGACGGATCCGGAGTCGCAGGATCCCATCGACCTGTTCCTCCCGCTCATTCGCCGCATGCTTCGCGAACGCGGACGGGGCTCGGTCTGCGTGCAGATCCGCAGCGGCTCGAAATCTCCCCCCGACGAAACGCGTGACAAGATCAGAGACTTCCTAGCCACGGAGGCTTCGCGGATGACGGCGGTCGCCGTCGTGCTCGAGGGCAGCGGGTTCTGGCTGGCCATGTTTCGTGCGGTGTTGGGCACGCTGATCAACGCCAATCGGGCACCGATCAAGATTCAGGTCTGTGCCAACGTGGCCGACGCCATCGCCCATTTTCGAAAGACCAAGGCGTTTGGTGCCGACAGCGAGTCAGACGCGATGCGCGAATTCTACGCCTCGGCCCCCGGACGGACGGCCGACCTCTAGGCCTGCCATCGACTGGCGCAGTCGCCGAATTTGCTCGAGCTTGTCGCGCGGAACAACCGGCTATACTCCCGCACCCATGGCTCCCAAAATCACGCTCTACACTTTCCCGGCCTCCGTCAACGCGATCAGGACCGAACTCGCCCTCCTCGAAAAGGGGCTCGAATTCGAAAAAGTGATCGTCGATCTCTTCAAGGGCGAGCACAAGAAGCCGCCCTTTTCCGAAATCACTCCACGCACGCAGGTGCCCACCCTCGTCTACGAAGACGGTGGCGAGAAGATCACGGTCTACGAGAGCATCGCGACCATTCGTTTCATCGACGACATGCATCCCGAGCCGGCACTGATGCCGCCGGTCAGCGAATCTGGGCGACGAGCGACCGCCATCATGAGGATCGAGGAGTTTCAGGCGAAGCTCGATCCGGCCAACATCATGGGATCGGTCGCTTTCGGAAAGCAGACGCGGGAGCAGCTCGGCAAACGGGTGGACAATCTGCTCGCCGAAATCGCTCGCTGGGAGGAGTACACGACGAACCGAAAGTTCCTGGCTGGCGATCAGTTCACGCTCGCCGACATCGCCGTGTTCCCGGTGCTCGTGCACTTCGAAGCGCTCGGTTACGACTACGCGGCCAAGACGCCCTCTCTTGCGGCCTACATGGAAGCCGTGAAAGCCCGCCCCTCGGTCGTCAAATCGGGTTGGCTCACGGCCTTCGCCGAGTTCAGCAAGGGGCTCGAAATCGCGCAGGTTCTGGCCGACTGAAGGGCGGGTGATTCGATGAAGACCATCAAGGAATTGGCGGGGTCGGCTTGGACGGGGAAGGCGGAGCTTTGGCTCGATCCTCTCGGGAATGAATCGGTCGTGTCCGACTGCACGATGGCCATCGATGAGGCAGGCGTCACCTACACTTGGAGTCACGATGGGAAACCGCACCGAGGTGGCCTGAAAGTGCGGGAGGGCGGTGCCGACTTCACCGATACGTTCCACTCGCCGACGTCGATGAGCTGCGACGAGGTGCCCTCGCTGCCCGGCTTGCTCGCGGTCGCGGGCACCTACGCCGCCGGCGATGGCCCGCCTTGGCGATGGCGCACGACGCTTTCGGTTCGCCCGAGCGGCGAGCTGGTCTTGCAGATGACCAACGTCACGCCTTGGGGCGAAGACGGTCGCGCGGTGAGAATGATCGCCACGCGAGACGACTGACGGCGTCACCTGGCGACGGAAGCGCTCGTCGGCGTCGTCTCGTCCGACCGAGCCGGCGCCGGGTCGGCGGTGCGCTCGAACACGACGAAGATCCCTCGTTGGCCCAGCGGTCGATATCCCTTTTTGCGAAGCTGCACGAGGTCTGTCGTGGCGCGATTCCAGGTCATGAAAAATCGCGGGGGGCGATTCTGCAGCGCGGTGCGGTGTTCCCACAACCAACGCGGTCGAAAAGTCCGGAGATGCGCGGCGGTGAGCGGTGTCTCCGCCATGAAACGAGAGGGCGAGTACAGACCGGTCAGGGCGTAGACCGTGGGAGAGAAGCCGCGGATGTGCAGGCCGTCGTCGGGCGAGGGGTGTCGGGCGAGGACCATCTCCGCCAATTCGCGATGCTCCTTGTAGGCGTAGCCGAAGGGGCCGCGGAACACGTTCATGAACGACGCGGCGCTCCGCGCGCCGAGCGCGTGAGGAGCCCAGTGCGAACGAACGTACGTGACGTAGTCGATCGAGGGATGGCCGGGCCAGGGGACCGCCGCGGCTGCCGTGCCCAGTGCAAACCCGACGGCGAGTGGTGCGGCGAAAATCAGTCGTCGCCGAAGTAGAAGCGCGAATCCTGGTGCCGCCGCCAAGACCAGCAGCGGACCAAGAACGGCGGTGTGATAACTGTAGAAGCGTCGCTGCGCGATCACCCCCGCAAGCGTTGCGACGAGCAGAAGCAAGCCGAGTGTGGGCGCCAGGAAGCCGGCGCGTTTCGGGGCACGCCACGCGGTGACCATGCCGAATGCCGCCAAGATAACGAACGCCACCGGTAGCAGGGGTGAGCGCGCGGCGAACGTGAAGTAGCCGACGAACCAGACCTGTTCCGCGGGGATGGGGGCCGCGGCGTAGTGGAGCACGTACGCGAGCCACTCCCGCAGCGAGCCGATCGCGCCAACCTCGGCGTACCCCGCCACCAACGCGGCCAGTGGCAGCGCCGCGCCGACCGCGAACAACAGGCTCCCGAGCAAGAAGCGACGGACCCTCGCCAAGCCTCGCGAACCGACCGCGAAGCGCCAGCCCGCCGCGGCAAACAACACGACGCCCGGCAAGAGCGCCGTGAGCTTGAAGAGCGCCGCCAACGCCAAGAGCGCGCCAGAAATCCCGGCGGCTATCGCAGGTCGAGGGATCCGAATCAGCGCCGCGGCCGCCGCCACGATGAGCCCGGCTTGCCAGAGCTCCGCCTGTGCGGTGTCCCAGAATCCAAACTGGGTCGTGTACCAACACGCCAGAACCAACGCGCAAAGTCCCGTCAAGCCACGAGGTACCGCACCGTGAACCGAACGGGCGGCGAGCCACCCGCACCCTAGGACCCCGAACACCTCGAGAATACGAATGGAAATTTCGGCGCGCCCAAACAGCAGCGAAGCGGCGGCGTAAACGGCGTAGATGCCCGGAGGCTTGACGTCGAACGCGTCGCGAAAGGGGAGCCGACCGTCGAGCCACCCCGTCCCAACGTACTGGTAGAGCGCCTGGTCGATGCCGAACGGGTAGGAGAGAGTCGGCAGCATCACCACTACGGCGAGCAGCCCGAGCCCCAAGTCGAGCCCTTGGGCACGAAGTGCGCGAACGAGCCTCACCCGGCGGGGCTAGGCACGATCCGAACCAGTTGGCTGCGGCTAGAACAGTGGATGTGGCGCGAAGGAACGGGGAGGGGTGTCCCGCTGGGTCGCTACAGATGAGCGCACCCGCGACGCGATAGGGCGCGACGAACGACGCTCTTCGTCAGCGCACCCGGAGTGCCTGCGTCGCCCTCGCGGTCAGCCGCTTCGTGCGGCCGTGACCCGAGCGCAGCCACGCCCGTTGCCTCGGTCACACGCCTTCTCCCCAAGCTCGGCACCCGAACTCGACGTGGCCGGGTCGACGCCGGTCTCACCACGTTCGCACGCTCTGGCGAGCACCACCGAAGAGACGAGCCCGACGATGCAGCCAATCCGCCGCCACGCCATGCGCGTCACCCGGGTGGCGTGAAGGTGAACACGCAGAGCTTGTTGCCGTCGGGATCGCGAAAGTAGGCGCCGTAGAATCCGTCGCCGCGTGGACCCGGTGCGCCTTCGTCGGGCGCCCCTAGGGCGAGGGCTTTCTGGTGGAGCTCATCCACCTGTTTTTTCTCTCGCACGCCGAGCGCGACCATGACGCCGTTGCCCACTGTGGCGGGCTTTTGGTCATGGGGTTTCATCACCGCCAGCATGGGTTTGCCGGGCGTCTTGCTCCAAAAGACCGACCGGTCGGTGTCGAAGGTGCGCTTGGCGCCGAGCGCGCCTAGCAGCTCGTCGTAGAACGCCTTTGCGCGGTCGAAGTCGTTGGTCCCGAGGGTCACGTAGCCAATCATGATGCTCGACTTCGTAGCGCCGAACGCGCGTCGGCGAAAGGCACAGCCGCGCTCGGCAGCAACGAACGGCGAAGGACTACTGAATGGCGCAGTAGCTCGGGAACCCGCCTGGAAGCCCAGCTTCGTACGGCGAGGGGCGGGTGTCGAACGGGTGAGCTTTCATGAACTCCCACGCATTGCGGTGCAGAGCGGCCGGCGCGCCGCAGTGACCGCTCATGTGGTTGCACTCGATGACCATGGGCGCCCCCGCGGCCGCCAGTTGTGTCTGGTAGGTGCGGCTCGTCTCACCGAAGTTGACGATGACGTTGTCCCCGGTGCCGCCGTGCATCGTCATGATCGAAGGCACGCGGTTGGGGTCCTCGAAGATCAACATGCCGAGCAAGCCGCCGGAGTTGGGGGCCGCCGCAGCGACGTAGCTCGAACGGAGTACCGACATGGCGCCGGTCATCAGCCCTCCGGCACTGCAGCCAGTGACGTAGATCTGCGCGGGGTCGATGTTGTGGTTTTGAACGGCGCAGCCGACCAAGTGATCGGCGTAGGCGAGGTCGGCTTCGTCGTACCAGACACCCAAGACGACGGTGACGTCGCGCCCGGCTCGCACCTGGCCGTTGTCCGTCGGCGCGATGACGATGCCGCCCAACGCGGTGATTTCGTCCTCGACCGAGTCGGGCAACTGAGCCAAGGCTTGGCTCCCGCTGCTGCCGGTGCCGTGCCACGTGAACAACATGGGCCCCTGCGCCGGCCCGGGCTGGCCGGCGACGATTTGCGTGTCGAGGCCCATGATTTGCTGCGAGCCGGTGACGAAGTCGGGGCAGGCGCCGTTCGGCGACGGAATGATGGGTGCGCCTCCGGTCGGGGTCGTGCCGCCGGCGCCCGCAGCGCCTCCGGCTGAAGCTCCGGCCATGCCGACACCGCCCATACCCCCTTGGGCCGCTCCCCCAAATCCGGCAGCACCGCCGAGTCCCGCGCTGCCCGAGGTTCCTCCCGTGCTCGTCGCCCCGCCGGTGCCCGGCGCCCCGCCGGTGCCCGTGGCGCCGCCAGTGCCAGGCGGCATGGGCTGACCGCAGGCGACGGCGCACGCCGCCGGGTCGCCTGTTTCACACACGCAAGCGTCCACGCAGCTGGCGCCCGCGCTGCCGCATCCACTCGGACCCAGACCACAGACCGACCGGCACCCGGTTTGGTCTCCGGTCGCGCAGACACATTCGTCGAAACACGTGGCACCCGGGCCGGCGCACGTGCTCGAGCCTTGCGGATCGGCCGTGCTGTCGCCACAGGCCGCGAAAAAGGTCGCGGTTGCTGCGGCGCACGCAAACAAACCGAGTAGACGAAGCGTCGAGCTGATTCTGAGACCCATGCTGATTCCGAGAGGGTAGTGCGCAGCGGCGATGAGCGGCGATTCGTCGCCCGCGACGCCGAAGTTTAACACGCCGGTGGTTTCTGACGCTCGACCGGATCGGCGCCGCGCAAGACAGCCGTGTCGCAACTCGTGCGACGGACGCTGTGCAAGAGCTGGCGGAACGTGCAAAATGGCTTGGTGCAAACGATCTTCACCGCCGCCTTCCTGGCATCACTCACGTGTTCCTTCGGATGCAGCGATTCGAGCCCCGACGCGGGCAACAATCCGGATGCGGGTGGGATCGATGATTCCGGCGTCGCGGACGCGCCGGGCTCGACGTCGGCCGAGTGGAGCTCGCTCGGCTTCGACGAGCACAACACTCGGCACAATCCGTTCGAGCTGAGCATTGGACCGAACAACGTCGCCGACCTCAAACCGAAGTGGATCTTTCTCGATGTCGTGACGGGGGTCACGTCGACGCCGATCGTCGTCGACGGTGTCGTCTACTTCGGGGAGTGGGGCAGCACGGTGCGCGCGCTCAGCGCGGAGGACGGCACAGAGCTCTGGCGGGCGGGTACGGAGCCGACGTTCGAGGTCAACTCGACGCCGCTGGTCGTGGGTGATCGGGTGTACGCGTCGGCAGGACACTCGGTCTATGCGTTCGATCGCGCGGACGGTCGGCGGCTCTGGAGCCGTCAGATCGATACCGACGGAACGACTTTTCTCTGGTCTTCGCCGAGGTGGGTGGACGGCCGCATCGTCATCGGTGTCTCGAGCATTGGCGTGGGTCTGCCGAGTCCGCACACCTTTCGCGGGAGTGTCGTCGCGCTCGATCCCGACGACGGTAACGAGCTCTGGCGATTCGTCGTGGCCGAGCCGCCGAGCGCGACTGGGGTTTCGGTCTGGTCGTCGGCGGGTGTCGACCTAGAGCGAAAGCTCGTGTTCATCGGGACGGGGCAGAGCTACGAGAAGCCGGCCAGCCCGCATTCCGACGCTTTGCTCGCGATCGACTACGAGAGCGGCGCGCTTCGTTGGCACCATCAGTACACGCCGGACGATGCGTTCAACTTCTTCGACGAGTCCGGCCCGGACCACGACATCGGCGCGTCGCCGAACCTCTTCACCGCCTCGAACGGGAGAGATCTCGTCGGGGTCGGCAGCAAGGCCGGCATCTATCGAGCCTTCGACCGCGAGGACGGCGAAATGGTCTGGGAGGTCCGGCTAGGGGAAGGATCTGCCCTCGGCGGCATCATGGCGACGTCGGCAGTCGACGGTGAGCTGGTCTACATCAACTCGAACGCCGGCTTCAGCGGAGCCTCGGTGACCAAGGCGTTCCGCGTCGACGACGGATCGCAGGTGTGGGAGCAGTCGCTGCCGAGCCCGACTTTCGGCGCGCTCGCCGTCGCGAACGGGGTCGTCTACCAACCCACGACGGGGGGCATACTCCACGCCCTCGATGCGAAGAACGGCGACGTCCTGTGGACCGTCGATCTCGAATCGGATCTCGGTGGCGGCGTCTCGATCGTCGACGGCGTGCTCTACGCGCCGCGGGGTTTTTCGTTCCTGACCACACGGTTCGAAAATGCCGGCGGGCTCGTCGCGTTTTCTCTCGACGGGCAGGTGCCGCTGGATTTCAGTGGCGGTCCTTCGGGGGGGCCGGACGCGGGAATGGCCACGGTGGACGAATGCTTGACCGCCACCGGGCAGAGCGTGAGCGCGGCGTGCCGCGCGTGTGCGTGTAGCTGCAGTCCCACCTCGGTGGCCGCTTGCGACGACAACTGCTGGACGCTGTCGTCGTGTGTCGTCAGCAATTGCGGCACGCTCGACTTGTCCACCGCTGCAGGCCGCCAGTGCGTGGAAGACAACTGCAGCGACATCAAGCTCCTGCCCCAGCGGATCCAGGACGCCGTGAACGGCTCGGCGGCGTGCTTCGTGCAGTGCCAAAACGAGTGCTCCTGACGCCCTGGCGGCTCGCCGGCGAGCCGGGAAACTGCCGCATTCGATCCTGAAAACAGCTAGGGCGCTATCGCCCCGGTGCGCCTGTAGAATGCGCCAAGTCGGATGACGTCCCCATCCACAAGTCGAAGGAGCGTTGGCGCGTTCGTCGGACGAGAGGCGGATCTCGCTCGACTAGCTGGCGTCTTCGATGAGGGATCGCGCATCGCCGTCGTCACGGGGCTCGGTGGCATCGGCAAGACGCGGCTGGCGCTCGAGTACGGCGAGGCGGCGCGAGACCGCTGGCCCGGCGGTGTCTGGTTTTGTGATCTTTCCGAGGCGCGAGGGCTGGACGAAGTCTGCCAGGGCCTCGCCGGCGTGTTGGGGACGGAGATCGGCGCCGAGGGTGATGTGGACGCGGTGGACTGGCTCGCTCGCGCGCTCTCGGTGCGCCCCGGGCCGCTCTTGCTGGTGCTGGACAACTTCGAGCAAGTCGCAGAGCACGCCCCCGTGCTCGATCGATTTCTGAAAGCCGCACCCGAGCTCCGTTTGCTCGTGACTTCGCGGACTCGGCTTCGGCTTGCGGGGGAGCGAGTGCTGGAGCTGGCGCCGCTAGCGACGCCCGATGACGACGAAACCGGCTCCGCCGCCGCGGATCTCTTCGTGGACCGAGCGCGCCGGGCTCGGGGCGAGTACCAGCCGGGAGAGGCCGACTCCCGCGCGATCGCGGCGATCGTTCGGCGGCTCGACGGGATCCCCTTGGCGATCGAGCTCGTGGCGGCTCGGATGCACGTGCTCGGGGCGAGCGAGATCCTCGAGCGCTTGCGCCGCGATCTCGATCTCGTGGCTAGTCGAGACGTCGATACTCCGGCGCGGCATGCCAGCCTCGCCGAGGCGCTCGAATGGTCTTGGAGGCTACTCGACCCCAACGAGCAACGAGCTCTCGCACAGGCGGCGGTGTTTCGGGGCGGCTTCGACGTGGAGTTGGCCGAAGCCGTGGTCGAGCTCGAAGGCGGCGCTTCGTCGGGAAAAAAGCCGGCGTCGGTTCTCGATGCCATCACCGGTCTCCGTGAAAAATCGTTGCTGTTCGCCGAGAGTGCGACGGGAAGCGCGACGCGACTCGGAATGTATCCCTCGATCCGAGAGTGCGCGGAGCGCAAGCTGGACGATTCGGGACTGCGTGCTTCGGCGGAGAGCCGCCACGCTCGTGCCGTGCTCGACAGAACCGTGGCTCTCGCCGAGTCGCTGCACGGTCACGATGGGGCGGAGCAATATTCTCGACTCGAACGCGAGACCGACAACCTGCTCGCCGTTTTCGAAAAGGCCGTCGAAGGAGAAAAGAGCGCCGTTGCCGCGGACACGGCGCTCGTGGCGGCTGGCGTCTTGAACGACGTCGCGTCCCGACGGGGCCCTCTGGGACCGCAGATCGCTCGTCTCGACCGCGCGATCGACCGCTGGCGCGACGCGGGCAAACCCTCGCCAGCAGTCATCGGCGCCCTGCTCGCGCGGGGTCACTCGCTCCGAGCGGTGGGCGAGGTCGACCGAGCCACCGGCGACCATCGCGAGGCGGCGAAGCTCGCCCACGGTCTCGGCGGAGCCGGGCTCGAGGCGGAGTGTTGGGTCAACGCCGCTTACTCTCTCTACCTCGCGGGTCGCGTCGACGAAGCGATGAGTCTATTCGAGCGCAAGCTCGGCGACGCCCGCGAGCAGGCTCGGGGGCGGCTTCGCGGGCTCGTCGACGGTTGCTTCGGGATCTTGCTCGTCGAGCAGGGTGACTACGAACAGGGTGGCCGCACACTCCGCGCCGCCAACGAGCTACTGACGGAATCCGGTGACGTGCGCCACGCCGGGCTCGCGCACCGGTATCTCGGCGACGTGCTTCGAGCGAACGGACGATTCGACGACGCCCGTCGCCACTACGAAACGAGCCTCGGGCTCGTCCGTCAGATCCGTGATGGCACCTACGAATGTGTGTGCCTGCTCGGGCTCGCGGGCCTTCATCACGAAGTGGGGGAGCTCGAGCAAGCCGCTCAGCGCTACGGCGAAGTTTTCGACGTAGCG
>JAJDAH010000392.1 GCA_029261965.1 Polyangiaceae bacterium | reverse complement strand
TCGCGTCATCCGAACGGCCCGCCGGCTCGGTTACGGCACCGTGGCCGTTTATTCCGAGGCGGACGCCGGCGCCCCCCACGTCCGCGAAGCCGACGAAGCCGTGCTGCTCGGCCCCGCGCCAGTGGGTGAGAGTTATCTCGTCATCGAGAAGATCCTCGCCGCCGCCAAGAGCGTCGGCGCGGACGCCGTGCACCCGGGCTATGGGTTCCTTTCGGAGAACGCGGCCTTCGCCCGGGCGTGCGCCGAAGCGAAGATCGTGTTCATCGGCCCGCCGGTGGATGCCATCGAGCTGATGGGCAACAAGCGCGCGGCAAAGATCGAGATGATCGCCGCCAAGGTGCCCTGCGTGCCCGGCTACGAGGGCAAAGAGCAGACCGACGAAGCGTTCATCGCCGAAGCCAAGAAGATCGGTTTTCCGATCATGGTCAAAGCCACCGCCGGCGGCGGCGGGCGCGGCATGCGACTCGTCGGCGAAGAAAAACTGCTCCCCGACGCGCTCCGCGCGGCCCGCGCGGAAGCCGAAAATGCGTTCGGCAGTGGCGAGCTGATTCTCGAAAAAGCCGTCGTGCAACCGCGGCACGTCGAGATCCAGGTGTTCGGCGACTCCCACGGCAACGTCGTGCACCTCGGCGAACGCGACTGCTCGATCCAACGCCGCCATCAGAAGGTCGTCGAAGAGAGCCCCTCGCCAGCGGTGGACGCGGAGCTCCGAAAACGCATGGGCGCTGCGGCGGTCGACGCGGCCAAAGCGTGCAAATACGTCGGCGCGGGCACGGTCGAATTCCTGCTCGACGAAAACAAGAGCTTCTACTTCCTCGAGATGAACACGAGGCTCCAGGTCGAGCACCCCGTGACCGAAATGGTGACCGGGGTGGATCTCGTCGAGTGGCAAATCCGCATAGCCCAGGGCGAAGAGCTTCCGGCAAAGCAGGAAGACATCTCCCTCGAAGGTCACTCGATCGAGGTGCGGCTCTACGCCGAAGACCCCGCCAACGGATTCATGCCACAGACGGGCGACGTGTTGCGATGGCGCCTGCCAGAGGGCATCGACGTGCGGGTCGATCACGGCCTGACCGAAGGCGGCGTAGTCAGCCCCCACTACGACCCGATGCTCGCCAAGATCATCACGCACGGCGCCACCCGGGACGATGCCCGTCGAAAGCTCGCTTCGGCCATTCGCGCGACCACGCTCTTCGGCGTCGTCACGAACAAGTCGTTCCTCGCCAACATTTGTGACCACGAAGTGTTCGCGGCCGGCGGCGCGACTACGGCGTTTCTCGCCGAGCACTTCGCCGACGATCCGTCGTGCCGCGCCGAGGCCCCGAGCAACCAAGCGTTCGCCACCGCAGCGATGGTCGTGTTCCTCGAAGGCGCCCGCGGCGTCGCCGAGGACGAATCTTTCGTGGGTTGGCGAAACGGCGGACAAATTTGGGTGACGATCCAGCTCGAAAGCGGCGAAGCGACCGCCGAGCTCGAAGTGATGGCGCTCGGCGGGGGCGCCGCCGGCCGCCGCTACTCGGTCACCTGGGCGGACGACGCGGCAACCGAACGCACCGTGGTCGAGCTCGAAATCGTCTCCGGCCCGAGCTTGTTGAACGACGGCAGCGAGACCCCAGAGCTCGTGCTGTCGATCGACGGGGTTCGTCAGCGGGTCCGATACACAAAAAACGGTGACGACGTCTGGATCGACGACGGCAACACCGTTCATCGGTTCCAGAACACGACCCACGCCCCAGCAGCAACCGAGGACGGCGCGGGCAGCGGCCGGCTCGTCGCGCCGCTCGACGGCAAGGTCATGAAGGTCTTCGTGTCGCCGGAGGAATCGGTCGAAAAGGGGCAGCTCGTTTTCGTGCTCGAAGCCATGAAGATGGAGCACCAGATCAAAGCCGACGTCACCGGCAAGGTCGCTGCCATCGCCGTCAGCGAGGGCGACCAGGTGAAAACGAGACAGCTTCTCGCCGAGATCACGCCGGCCGAAGGAGGAGACGCCTGATGCGAGTCCTCGAATCCAACATCGACACGGGCAGCGAAGAGTTCGACAACAACCGCAAGTACATGACGGCGTACGTCGAGAAGGTACGCAAGGTAGAAAACAACCAGCTCGCAACCGAGCTCGCCTACCGCCCGCGCGCCCGCGACAAGGGCAAGCTACTTCCCAGAGAGCGACTCTCACGCTTGCTGGACCCCGGCACGCCGTTCCTCGAACTCTACTCCATAGCCGGCCACGGCATGTACGACGACAACGACGGCAGCTTCTCCGGCGGGAAGCTCATCACCGGCATCGGCTACGTCTCCGGCCGCCGATGCCTGGTCATCGTCTGGAACTACGCCATCAAGGGTGGAACCATCGATTCGGTCAACGTTCGGAAGATGATCCGGATCCAGGAGATCGCCTTTCGGACCAAGTTGCCGGTGGTCTCGCTCCACGAAAGCGGCGGAGGCAACCTCAGTCAGAAGTCTCAGGCGATGGACCCGTGGGCCGCGGCACTCTTCGTCGACGGCGGCAAGATCTACGGACAGCAAGCCGAGCTGAGTGGCCGGGGGATCCCGCAAGTCACCGTCTCCCACGGAAACGCCACCGCCGGCGGCGCCTACCAGGTCGCCTTGAGCGACTACATCGTGCTCGTTCGCGGCCAGACTCAACTGTTCTTGGCGGGGCCACCGCTCCTGAAGGCAGGCACCGGAGAAGAGGCCACCGCCGAAGAGCTCGGCGGCGCCGAGATGCACGCCACCGTCTCCGGCACCGGCGAATACCTCGCCGAGGACGACGCCGACGCCGTGCGGATCGCCCGCGACATCGTCGCGCAGCTCCCCCCCGATCCACCGCTCGACCATCAGGGCGAACCCATCGAGCCGCCGAAGTACGATCCCGAAGAGCTCATCGGCATCTTCCCCGAGGATCGAAAGCGTCCCGTCGTAGCCCAAGAGATCATCGCGCGCCTCGTCGACGGCTCGCGTTTCGACGAGTTCAACTCCTCGCTCGATCCCGGCACCGTTTGCGGCGTCGCCAAGATCGGCGGCAAGCAGGTTGGCATCATCACCAACAACGGGCCGATCACGCCGGCGGGCGCGAACAAAGCCGCGCAGTTCATCCAGCTCTGCGACCAGAAGTTCACGCCGCTCGTGTTTCTGCAAAACACGACGGGCTTCCTCGTCGGCACCGAAGTCGAGCGCAGCGGGCAGGTCAAGCACTCCGCCAAGCTCATTCAGCAAGTCGCCAACGCCAAGGGGCCCAAAGTCACGGTGCTCGTCGGCAACGCCTACGGCGCCGGCAACTACGCGATGGCGAGTCGCGCGCTCAAACCCGAGTTCGTCGTCAGCTGGCCGTCGGCCCGCCAAGCGCTCATGGGCGGCCCCCAAGCGGGCAAAGTCATGCAGATCGTCACCGAGGCCAAGTGGGCCCGAACCGGCGTCGAGCCCGACGACGCCACCCGCGAAGGCGTCAAAGCCCAATCGAAGATGATCGAAATGGGGCTCGAAATCCTCAGCGAGTCGATGTTCTGCAGCGCCCGCATGATGGACGACGGCATCATCGACCCCCGCGACACCCGGCGAGTGCTGAGCTTCTTGCTCGACGTCTGCCTCGAAGCACGCCGGCGCGAAGTGCAACCGTCGAGCTACGGCGTCCAGCGGCTCTGATTCCTCCGGCGCCCCGGCATGAACGGCGGGGAATTTGCTGGCGGGTTGACGCCGAGGTAGCTCCTGGCCGGTGACACTCGCGCTGGTCGTCGCCGTCGTCTCGGTTGCCCTCGGGGCCGGGCTCGCTCTCGCGCCCGGGGCGAACGCGCGGCTGCTCGGCCCGGTCAGAACCTTCGCGCTCGCCGCCGCGCTCGGCGTGGTGCTGACTCACCTCTTGCCCGAGGCGTTCAGCACCCTCGGTGGGTGGAGCCTGGTGGCGCTGGTCGGGGGACTGCTCGTGCCGGGCCTGCTTCATCGAGCGGCCGACGCGCTCTACAAACCCTCGCCGGACAAACCCAAGAGCGTCATCGGCCTCGAAGCGGGTTACTTCGGCCTGCTGGTGCACCGCGTCGGCGACGGCATCGGCCTCGGCGCATACACGGGCCTGCTGCACGCCGGTCAATCCCAAGACGACGTCGTCGTCGCCCTGGCCGCGCACACGGTACCCGTCGTCGCCATCGTCGTGCTCGCCTTCGATTCGGTTCGCGGGCGCGCGTCGGCGATGATCCGCGCCGCGGGCCTCGCCGGAGCGAGCATCATCGGCGTGCTCTTGACCGGCGCCGTCCCCCCGGACATCGCCGAGCAGTCCGGCGCGTGGATCGCCGCCGGCGTGGCGGGCTTGCTCGTTCACGTCGTCACTCACGACCTCGGAGCGGAGCCGCCGAAGAACGCCGTCTCCCGCGGCTTCGATCTGCTCGCGGCCGCCGCCGGCGTCGGCATCAGCCTCATCGGCGGCGACGTGCACAGCCACGACGAAGTCGACGTCATCCGTCACCGCATCGCGGACGCCCTCGTCGAGCTGTCGCTCGAAACCGGTCCGATGTTGCTCCTCGGCCTAGTCGCGGGCGCCTTGCTGCAAACCTTCGGCACGTCGATCCCGAGCCGGTGGCTCCGAAGTCGCGGCGCCATTCGCGACGCCCTTCGCGGCACGGTCGTCGGTGCCCCGCTACCACTGTGCTCGTGCTCGGTGCTGCCGGTGTCGAGCGCGCTCCAAAAACAGGCTGCCGCGCCCGCTCTGGTCGTCGCGTTTTTGGTGGCAGCGCCAGAGCTCGGCATCGAAACTTTTGCGCTCAGCGTGCGCTTTCTCGGTTGGCCCTACGCTCTGGCGCGACTCGGCGGCGCTCTTCTCATCGCCTTCGTTGCCGCCGTCACTGTCGCAAAGATCGTCGGGCGTTCACCCGATGGGTCGAACCCGCCGGAAAGCATCGCGGTCCAGGACGAAGCCCGACCGAGCTTTTCCCGCTTCGTCGCCGCCTTCGACGACCTCTTGCATCACATCGGCGCGTGGATGGTGCTCGGCGTCGTCGCCGCCGCGTTCTTGGAAGCGCTCCTGCCCGCCGAGGCCCTCGCCAGGCTCGGCTCGCCTTGGGTGGAGCTGCTCGTCGTCACCGCGGTCACCATCCCGAGCTACATCTGCGCCCCCTCGGCGACTCCTCTCGCCGCCGTGCTCATCGTCAAAGGCCTCTCCCCCGGTGCGGTGCTGGTCGCGCTCTTGCTCGGACCAGCAACCAACGTCGCCACGCTCGCTTTTCTCAAAGGCTCCTACGGAACCAAAGCGACCGTCGGCGCGATAGCGGCCATCGTCACCGTCGCGTGGCTCTTGGCGTTCGGGGTGAACGCTTGGGTGCCCGTGGCCCCCGCGAACGCCGCAGCACACGCGGACCACGAGCACGCGGCGTTCTGGGTCGCCGGCACCGTGCTGTTCTGTGTTCTCCTCGTGCGCAGCATCTGGCTGAGCGGAGCGCGCGGGTGGCTCTCGTCCCTCGTGCAGTCGCACGCGGACGGCTCCGGTCACGCGCACTCGCATTCCCACCACACCCACTCTCACTGACTGGTGGTGGGCTAGGCGCCGTGCCCCCGAAGTCCCGGGTGCCGCCGACGGGTCTGGATTGCTCCTTGCAGTGAGCTCGGCCTGAACCTCGATCTACGGCGCCTTGCCGGACTTTCCGGGGCACACGCCTGAGTAACCGACGAAATTTTTGCGATCGCCCAAGCCCACCGCGAAGGAGTTACGCCGAATGTCCGAGCCCCAAGCGCAGTTCGCCCGTCTCCCGCTTCATCTGCAGAAGCACCTGTCCGGCGCCACCAAGATGGTCGTGCAGTGCCCTCGCAGCAGTGCACGCAAGACCCTCAACGAATGCGTGCGCTGCGATCACTGCCGCGGCCTCGCTCTCGATCCCGACAGCGCCCGGTCCTATCTCGTCTGCAACTGGCACGCCACGGACGAGCAGGAGAGCGGCGCCACGACGATAGCCGGACGGACGGCGGTGTCCGAGATCATGACTCGGCAAGTCGTCTGTGCCGCACCGGAGATGAGCGCCGAGGCTCTCGCCCTGATGCTCGTCGAGCGGAACATCAGTGGCGTGCCCGTCATCGCTCCGTCCGGCGATGTGCTCGGCATCGCCTCCAAGTCCGACCTCGTGCGCGATCAGGTCCTGAACGGAGAGACCACCGACGTGCCCCACCTCGGCCAAACCGTCTACGGCCACGACGTCGAGCTCGGCCCCGGCTGGTACGAAACCGAGCTCGCCAAAAAAACCGTCGCGGAGATCATGACGCCCATCGCGCTCACAATCCCCGAAAAAGCCTCGGTAGCACGCGCCGCCGCGTTCATGACCTTCGAGCACGTGCACCGAGTTCCCGTCGTCGACGAAGACGGCAACGTCGTCGGGATCCTGAGCACCCTCGACGTGCTCCGCTGGCTCGCCCAGCAGGAAGGATTCGTGATCCCCGAAGGGAAGTGAGCGGCGTCCTACGAAGCGACGCTCCGCAGGATGTGCGGCAGCACCCGTTTTTGCCAATCGATGCTCGGCTTGTAGTGCTGGAACATTCCGCCGAGCAGCCCGAACACGCGGCCAATCATCACGAACTCGACGGGGATCTTCGTGACCGGGTCTCGCCGCGACGCCTCGACCACCTGCTCGGCCTCGGCAAAAATCTCTTCGCGGGTCGGCCAGGTCACGTTGCCGGTCTGAAGCGCCTCCTTGAATCGACGCAAGAGCGCCTCGGCGAACGCGCGTAGCGTGTCCGGCGAGCCGCTCGCCGTTTCGAAGCCGAGTCCGGCGAACGCCTGAGCCAGCGCGTCCTGGTCGCCGACCATGAAAGCACGCATCAAGTCCCCGAACCCCTCGCGGATGTTCGGCCGCAGCGTCTTCGTGCACCCGAAGTCGAGCAGCACCAGCGTGCCGTCGTCGGCGACGAGGAAGTTGCCGGGGTGCGGATCGGCTTGAAACATGCCGTCTCGAAGCACTTGGATCAGATACACCTCGAGCAGCTTGCCCAGCACGTCGCTGAGCTCGGCGTGCGCTTCGTCGTCGCCGCGCGCCACTCGCTCGTCGAGCCAGTCGGTGATCTTTCGCCCCTCTTCGAACGTGCTCGTCAGCACGTTGTCCGAGCACAGTCCTTCCACGAGCCGGGGCACGCGCACTCCCTCTTGGTTGGACAGTTTCGCCTGCACCGTTTTCATCGACTGCGCTTCCGCGCGGTAATCGAGTTCGCCGAGAATCATCTCGCGCACCTCGGCCGTGACCGGTCGGTAGTCGCCCGGCGGGAGCATCGACTTGATCGCTTCCACGAACGAGTCGAGCAGCGACATGTCCACCTCGACCAACTCGTCGATGCCCGGCCGCTTGACCTTCACCGCCACCTCGACGCCGTCCTTCGTCGTCGCCCGGTGCACCTGCCCGATGCTCGCCGCGGCTATCGGCTCCGGATCGAGCTCGGCAAACTGCTCCTCGAGCGGCCCCTCGAAATCCGCCTCGATGACGTCCCGCACCGCCTCGAAGGCGACGGGTTTTGCCGCGTCCTGGAGCTTCGAAAGCTCGTGGACCCAAGCGTCGGGCAAGATGTCCGGCCGCGCCGACATCAACTGGCCGACTTTGAGGAACGCCCCGCCCTGCTCGAGACTCGTCTCGTAGAACCGGCGAGCGTTGACCGCGTGAGCCTCGGCCACGAGCCGTTGCCCGTGCTCCTTCGACACGAACGCCATGCGCAGGTTCAGCCAGCGGTAGCTACCCACGACCTTCGCGAGCATCCACCCGCTCGTCGCCAGCCGCGTGTGCCGACTCTTCCAACTCTTCGCCCCGGACGAAAACCCCGAAACGTCGTCCCAGTGATAGCCGGCAGAATCGAACGCCGCGATCGTCTGATCCGCCACCCCTCGGAGCTCCCAAACCGTGCTCTCCAGCCCCTTCAACAACCCGTCGAACAAGAGCAGCCAAGCCCGGAGCGTCTTCCGCGGATCGGCCCCCCGCGAAGACGAACGAAGCGCCGTGTCCAACGCATGACCCGAAGCCCCGTCCCCAGAACCGGCACGCCGCGCGCGCCTCTTTTCGTGACGCGCCTTGCGGCGACGGTGTCGATCCGCCCGACGCTGGCGACGTCGGCCGCCATCCTCGCTCGAGGTGGTTTCACTCATCGAAAATCTCTCCTCCCGCTCCCCACGAGGGCGCCGCGAATAGCGCAGGCGCAAAGCCCCAAGGAGCTACCGTATAGTGAGCCCCTCTTAACTGTGACAGTTCAGAATGTCAACAATAAACGATGGGCCGCCTCGACGGGCGACGGGCGACGG